>JACUTO010000124.1 GCA_014859755.1 Candidatus Bathyarchaeota archaeon | reverse complement strand
AAAACCTTTTCGTTAAAAGCGTATGGATCACCTCTTTTACAAGCATCCGAAGTTTGAAGTGTGATTCATTCTATAATTTAGCGCGCGAAGTTTGCTGTTCATTTTTCTTAAGTTAGTCAACTCTGGCGGAATGGTTTATGGCTTTTGATGTGTCATTCATGATAGAATCTGGGGGTTGCTGTTTCTAACGGTTAACGGTGAGGGAGAGCTGCGTGTCCGTAGGCTCGTTGTGTGTGCGCACGGTCTGATACCGCCCTTTATTTGGGTCCAAATATGTGGCAAATTTGATGTGTTGTTGGATTTGCGCGCGCATCTATAAGTATGAAATCGCTTTTCTGCAAAGTCATGGGTATCATCTTTTGAAGTATTGTCGAAGTAAAAATTGGTTTTTGATAAGAGCTTTCTTTGGCAAACTGGTCTTGTTATCGTTTTGGGTAATTTAGTATTGGATAAACTTAAGTTATATTTCGGTTTAGCTGTTCTATGTTCGAGGGAAAATTGCAATGCTGGGAATATTTGCTGAGTATCCCTATTTGACGACGATTATCTGGTTACTTGTTGTAGGAATTGCTGCAGTAGTCGTGGAGCGCATTATAACGAGGCGGTTAAAAGGTTTCGTGAGAAAAACTGAGATGCCGCCTGACGTGGGAAACGGTCTGATATTAACGGCGAGACTAATAATTGTGGTTGGAGCGGTTGTGGCTCTTCTTCATGTAGGTGGAGTCCCGCCAGACATTCTGGTGAGCTTCTCAGCGTTAGGTGGTGCCGCGGTAGGGTTCGCTTCAACCCGCACCATTGGAAACCTTATCGCAGGATTCTACCTTCTGATTGCGCGTCCGTTCCGGGTGGGAGACTACGTTCGAATAGATAGTGTTGAGGGCGTTGTGCAAGAAATAACGATGAACTATGCAAAGATTTTGACTCCAGCAAACACCGTTGTGTCTATAAGCACTCAAAGAATTTTAGACAAGGAAATTACAAATTATCGGTTTAGTGACGAGGAATCAAAGTTATACTGTTACGGATTCGAGTTGAACTTTGACCATTCTTTACCCACAGAAAGACTTGAAGAATTATTAGACAGGGTTGTTGAACGTTACGCGGAAATGTTTCCGAAGAAACCGGAATATCAAGCTACGAAGTTCACCAGACTTGACAGAAACTACATGTTCTACATCTACGCTGAAGACCCAAAAGATATTTTCATACTTCAACCCAAAATCCTAAGAGAAATCATGCAAACATGGGATGAAGCCAAAACAGCAAGCCAGTAAAAATCCGCGCAAAAGCATTTTTGATTTATATACGCGCGCGCAAGAGAATATTGTTTTTGAACTGTCGTTCACGGTTGCAGAAAATGAAAATCCCCGAATTGGGTCTAAGCCCTCAGCGCATGTTAAGCCCGATGAGACATTGTCTTTGTCGCGCGCTTCTCTTCCGCCTTTTTGATTGGCGCGCTCAATGCCTTACCGCATTGCACTTAGTGTTGTCCAGCCCATTGAAGCAGAGTCTTTGTCGCGTATCAGTCTTCAGCCGTTTCGACCGATACGCTCTATGTTCCAATGCAACACGAGAGCGTACTCCCCAACTCGGGGAGATATATCGTAGGAGGACGCGGGGTATATATTTTGTGTAAAGCAAGAAGTTTTTGCGCATGGATGCGGATACTGTTTTTTAACATTTAGGTTGATAATTAATGACATTGCTTTGAACTTTACCCGTTTGATATATTGAGTATATAAGGGGCCTCTTTTGTTTGTGAACAAAACTAGGATTGTTCTTGAGTGCTAGATGCGTAAAGAAGCTTCATCAAATGCGGTGCGATTGGGTGGGTCTTGCGTGTGTATCACTAGTTTTCGTTGCAGATGGCCTCCCCACCCTCTTTTAACAAAAAAGGGATCAGGGCTAGTGTAGCTACGGGGTTAGCCCACCACCAACCAAAGAGAAGGTTTAGGTCGAGACCCAACGATGCGGTTAGGTCTTTGCAGGTCACATGTTAGATTCTCTACTGCCTCAGCGCGGGTGCGTTGGTGTTTACCAGGCTCGTGCGAGAATGGCCTCTGGTTGTTTTTCTTTTGCGGCGTAGCAGGCGAGTGTTAGTGCGTGTAGTTGGTCGTCGTGTCGGCCTTGTGGGTGCCAGAATTTTAGGTGGATGCGTTCCTGCGCTGTTCTCGGCTTCAGGTATTCGTATTGTTGTTCGTTGATCTGTGTGATCAGTTGTGCGTCGTCTCCTGGGATGCTGAGTCTCTTGTGTTCCATCAGGAGTTTTAGGTGTGTGAATATTTCTTCTTTCCATCTGTCTGTTAGGAACAGTCCTTCTGTGTTTTGGATTCCGATTTCCTGTATTTCGTCTACGAGGGCGTCGCCTACGCCGGTCTTGTCCACCAGGAGCTTCCGGAATTTGAAGATCTGGTTTGCTTTGGCTGTGTGGCCGATGACGTTTGGGTACGGGGTTCCCAGAGGAAACTGGTGTTTGTAGACCAGTCTGCGTTTGTTGTCGGTTTTTTGTATGACGGCTAGGACGCTGTGGTCGACCTGTTTTCCTACGTCTAGTCCAGCGTAGAATGGGCCTTTCAGCTGTCTCGGTTTGACTTTTTCCAGGTCGTCGAAGTATCGGTGTGGTGAGTCTCGGTCGCCTAGTTCAGGGTCTAGGCAGCCTACGATGAGGTCCATGGGGAAGAAGGTGTTTGCCACTTCGATCCATTGGGCTTCCACTTCGCGCATCCACTCCTCTTTTGTCATGTCTTGTTGCCACTGGGCGAGCTGTTTCTTGCTCACCAGCGGGCTGACGTGAGATGGGTAGTGGTGGATGCTGTAGCGTTTTTTGTCGAGGAAGGCTCGGCGGAATATGTGGTCGAAGCTTTTGGGGGTTCCGCTCATGACGAAGTGGGATCCCGGCTTCGTCAGCATCAGCATGATTTCGGAGGTGATCATCTCGCTGGGGATGATTGACGCTTCGTCGCAGAAGACCCAGTCGGGATGGAATCCTCTGAGCTTGTTTGGTGAGCACGGCAGCGCGACGAGTCTTCCGCCCAGCGGCGGGTTCAGTCTGATGGTGGTGCGGGTGGTGCCTCGGCGTTTAACGGTTTTTCGCATGAGGGGGTTTGACATGATGGTGAAGTAGCAGTAGTCGAACATGATCATGCTCTGGCGCTGGGTGCTTGATATGATTAGGCTCTCGATCTTCGGCTTGGTGTATATGAGCCAAAGGTTTTTTCGGCTGAAGACCAGGGATTTTCCCCATCCTCTTCCGCACGCCGCAACCTGTCTCGGGTGCATGTCCCTCAGCAGGTTCTGGTGGTCAGGCGCGTCGACGAGCCACTTGTCGTTGCACATCAGAACCGCGAAATAGACGGGGTCCTCGAGGAGTTTCTTCTTGATTCTTTCGTCTCCTAGGACTTCTCGCAGGGCGGTTGGACGAGCAATCAGCTGGTCCGCGACCGATGCGGCGTATTTGAGGTCCGTATCTAGCCGGCGGATAAATTCCTCCTTCTCCACTTCCTTACCCTTCTCACGATTGCTCTTCGCATGGTCTTAGGAACTTTGAACAATAAGGAGCCTAGGTCCTCGTCTTCGGGGGATTTCTCTCTTCTGGTGGCTTGGACTTTGGTTAGGACGCCCATGGTGTCGCAGATGACTTTTGCCCAGTGGCGCTTCTCTTCAGAGGTTGACATTTCACTGTCTAGGTGCATGTTTGCTTCGTCGATGACTTTCCACAGGATTTGGATCTGCTCCTCAACGGTTCGCTCAATGGGAGGCTTACGCTTGGTTGTGATGTTGCGCACCGTTGGTTTTTTCTTTTTCATTTGTAGAACCGCCCTGTTTTGGTTTCGAATTGGGTTTTGGGCTTAGGGTCTTCGTAGATGAGTTTTTCGATGTCGCTGAATCTGTGGTAGATTCTTTTCTTGATTTTCTCGGCTTCTTTGATGTCCGTGACTGGGATGAGGATTCCGATTTTGTTGAGGGCAATTAAGATCTTGTCGATGCCCACTGAGGTTAGGGTTTCGCCGAACGCCTTCGGTAATGTTAGCAGGTATTGATCGTAAGATCCCTTCTTGACCTTGGAGAGTTTTCTTAACTGAAATATCGGCATTTCTACCACGTTTTTTACGGTTAGGTTTATTATCGGCAACTACCAATGCAAAAGTCTGGTGGACAAAAGTTTTGATCAGGCATGGCTGGAGAGTGCAAAAGTTTTGACTAAACCTCAAAAAACGGATGTGGAAATTCTGTCTAGGCGGGAGGGTGGAGAGGCGGGGAAAAGGAGGGCGAAAGATGGTGTCCTATTTATCATGAAGAGGCTTATAGAAGGGCCTGTGTATCCAAGAGACTTGCGGAGGGAGCTTGGGTTTTCACGTGGCACGATAATGTATCATTTGAACCGATTGGTGAAGTATGAACTCGCAAAGCAGTTAAAGGATGGGAGATACGCCTTCATCGATTATGTGGATGGTCAAGAACAGGTCATTGAGGCTGTATGTCGGTGGCGACGTGTGGCGTATCGACATCCGACGGTTGACGAAGTCGCAGCTGAAGTCGGGATGATCCCCGAGGAAACGGAGAGGTTGGTTTATGGAACCAAAGCTAAGACGGGGTGGTTTCCTCCTACGCCGGAGATGGTTGAGGAGGCTAGGGAGAAGCTTGGTGAAGCCCTTGTCTGTGCAGCCCGCATGAAAGAGGGCAAGCCTTCTAATTGGGCGGAGACGTATTCAGATGATCCTGAGACCATGAGGGAGGGAGAACGCTTCCTAAATGAACATCCAACAATGCTGCCAAAGCTCTCGAAGGATGGGATGCGAGTCGCCTCATGGCCAACTGAAGCATCAAGATATCTTGGAGGGGATTACCAGCCTAAGGATCGAAGTCGAGGAACCCTCCGAAGAGCTTACTGAAAATATTAGATA
>JACUTO010000123.1 GCA_014859755.1 Candidatus Bathyarchaeota archaeon | reverse complement strand
GAAAAACAAGTTTTAGAGAATCTAGGAGGCTTGCCGGAGTCGAAGCTAGATTGTGTAAAGCTCACTGTGACGGCGATGAGGCGGACAATCGCGGAATACATGGCTCTAGGACCGTTTAAGCCGAACGAAATTAGTGAGAGGTGAGCTTCATGGATGAAACAGCTAAATCAAATTTTGAGACGATGATTGAAATGTACAAACAGAGAAAAACTAACATGGATTTCGTTAATTTTCAGGAAATGCTAAAACTTATGAAAGAAGAAGTTGGGGAGTTTAAGAAAGGAAATCCACGATTTAATTCTATGACTGATAAAATAATTCAAGAAATAGAGAAATATCAAACTGCCAGGTACAGAGGTTATATCAAAAGATATTATGAACGTAAAATCTCTGAAATAACGGCGATGATTTCAAGACTGAAAGCGTTTATGAGCTGGTATAACCATTAGAAGTATATGCGGCGGAGAAGCGAATGTGGAAATACAAAGTTACAGTTTATAGGTGATGTTAGATGTGTCTTGCAATCCCGGCTAAAGTCTTGGAAGTTCAAGGAGACGTTGCAAAAGTCGATTTTGGGCAGGAGGTTGTCCGAGACGTGAATGTCATGCTTGTAGAAGCCCCCGTAGGAGAATATGTTTTGGTTCACGCCGGATACGCCATTCACGTTGTTGACCAAGAGGCGGCCGAGGAAACCCTCCGCCTGTGGGAAGAAATCTTAAAGTATGATGAAGGTTGAGAGGCGCTCCATTTGAAGCATTTGAAAGAAGTCGTCAGAGCTGAGGAAGGAGAAATCTACGACATAGAGCTTGAAGCAGATCTTCTGAAAGCCAACGAAGAACTTGCGACGAAAAATAGGGAGCTTCTGAGGAAACATGGCGTAATGGCAATCGATGTTATGGGCTCCATCGGATCTGGAAAAACCACCCTAATTGAAAAACTTGTCCAGGCGTTAAAGAAGAAATACAGAATCGCAGTTTTCAAGGGCGATTTAACCACAACCATAGACGCGGAGCTTATTGGACGGCACGGCGTCGAGGCTGTTCCGATCAATACTGGAAAAGAATGTCACCTAGACGCCAATCTGGTGAGAAAGGCTCTCCAGAGAATCAACTTGGAAGAAATTGAGCTCTTGTTTATTGAAAACGTTGGAAACCTAATCTGCCCAGCCGATTTCCCCTTAGGCTCCGAGAAGCGTGTCGTGGTTGTAAGCGTCACGGAAGGCCCGTACATGGTTGTCAAGCACCCCTTCATTTTCATGGATGCTGACGTAGCGGTTATAAACAAGAAGGATTTGGCCCAAGCCATGGATGTGGACGTTAATAAACTGAAGGCAGATGTCAAAGAGATAAATCCCAACGTAAAGGCTGTAGCGACCAACGGCAGAAGCGGAGAGGGCGTCAAGGAAGTGATCGATGCGTTGGAACTATAACCCAAACTTTAGTGGAGCTAGCCGAAAAATGCATGAATTTTCCATGACACATGACACAGTCCCGACGTGAGGATGGAAGGCTCTTGAAGGTTGAGGAGCGGGAAATTCGCATGCGCATGCGCCTCTAAATACCTTCAAAAATTGCTGATTAGGAATGAAGCAGGATGAAACCGCATCTAGAGTGTGTTCCTTGCTTTTTGAGGCAGGCGTCGGAAGCCATACTGATGAGTACTGATGATGAGGTGGTGCGCGAAGAAGCCCTCAGAGAGGTTATGAGCTATCTTTTGTATGAAGAATGGGGTAAAGTCATCCCTGAACTGGGCACAAACGTTCACAGGATCGTGAAGAGGGTTACAGGTAACGAGGATCCCTACAAACAACTGAAGGATGAATGCAATGAGATGGCATCAAAATTCTACTCAAAGCTTGAACCAACGGTCAAAAACTCAAACGATCCGTTGCTGACGGCAGCCAAGATCGCTATAGCCGGTAACGCGATAGATTTTGGTCCAAGAATAGAAATTGACATAGAAAAGGAAGTTCAAAAAGTGTTAGAGGGCAAGCTTGCCATAAACGATATAGATCAATTAAAGGGATCAGCCCAAAAATCCAAAGATATACTGTATCTTGCAGATAACGCTGGAGAAACATTCTTCGACAGGATACTGATAGGAGAACTGGCGAAACGAGACATCAACGTGACCTATGTTGTTAAAGGCGGGTCTATCCTCAATGACGCAACCCTTCGAGACGCTGAAATGGCCGGAATCAACAGCGTAGCCAAGGTGATCTCAACTGGAACCGACTGTACGGGAGTGCTCTTCAGTGAGTGCTCAAAACATTTCCTTAGGGAATTTGAGAACAGTAGCTTGGTTATCAGCAAGGGTCAGGGTAACTACGAGTCACTGAACGATGTTAAAAACAAGGAGATCTTTTTTCTCTTGAAAATAAAGTGTCCAATCATAGCAGAGGACATCGGCGCAAAAAAAGCCTCCACAGTTCTGAAGAGGTTCCTCAAGAATGAATAAAAATGATTCTTCACCGTATTAATTTCTCCAATTCACTATAGCCATGGAGTTGTGAAACATATGTACGTAAAGGCCCCTGTAGTAGGTGTGGTAGGCCATAAAGAATCTGGGAAAACTACTGTCATAGAGAGCATAGTTCAGGAGCTGGCGAAAAGGGGATACCGAGTGGCAACAGCCAAACACATTCCCCAAAAAGGGTTCTCAATAGACACTGAAGGAAAGGACACGTGGAGGCACTCAGTCGCCGGCGCGAACCCTGTGGTCAGCGTCTCCGACGTAGAAACAGCTGTATTGATAAAAAATGGAGAGGCCAAACTTTCTTTAGATCAGTCGTTGAGGTTCATGCCCGAGATCGACGTGATAGTGCTTGAGGGTTTTTCCAGATTGGTTTTGGATGATGAAAACGTTGGTAAAATACTGTGCGTCAGGAGCAGAGAAGAATACAATGATTTTAGGGAGAAGACGAGGGGAGAGATCGTAGCCTCTTGCTCCGCTCGACCTATGGGGAAACCGATTCTGAGGATAAAGGAGGGCTCCCAGATTTTGGTTGGGCGGGCATTAAGATATATCAGAAGGAAACGGAAGATGTCAAAGATCCTCAGCCGTCTTCCGGGGCTAAACTGCGGAAAGTGTGGGCACTCATCATGCGAGGAAATGGCGGTGGCTATCTACAGGAGGAAGGCAAAACTAAACGACTGTATTACCTTGAAACTTAGGTCAAAACTGAAAACTGGAATAACAATCAACGATGTTGAGGTCCCAATTCAGCCATTCGTATCAGAAATCATCCGCAAATCCATTCTGGGCATGGTCTCCTGTTTGAAGGGCGTTTCCATAAAAGGAGACGAGGAAATACACGTAAAGATATTGAGTTAAGTTTCAGAAAGGTGAAGTCAACTTTAACGGTGCTTCCATTATTCTATTTTACCTTGGCTCGAATGGAAGCAAGATAATTTTTGATGGCTGCCCTCAACGTATCTGACGCCAGTACTGCACAGTGAACATTGGATTCCGGTAACCCATCCAAGGCATTGAGAATAGACTCTGAATCAACCTTTTGGGCTCCAGCAACGCTCTTACCTTTGATCAACCCAGTGGCTACACTGCCACAGGCAATGCTGCTTCCACAGCCGTCTGTCCAAAACTTGGCATCCAACACCTTTCTTTTCCTCACTCTAAGAGATATCTCCATGGTATCGCCGCAGGGGCCGGTTACCCTAGCATACCCGTCGGTGTCCTTTATGCGCCCCACATTTTGCGGGTTCATGGCATGATCGATGGCTTTTTGTGAGTAGACCTTTCGCATATCGGCTATTATACGCTGTTCCAGTTCGTCGAGTTTTGATGTCACCTTCTTCCCCTCCTGTTCAAAGTTGAGTCTCAGCATGGCGGTCTCAAATACGGAACAAATTATAACGATGTTATAGCTTATAAGTTTCTTGCATTACAACACAAATGCTGATAAGCTTGCCAGACGGAGATTGAGCGAAGCGAAAGTTCACAGCCAGAGGGTTAAAGCGTGACCTTAAAGAAAAGGCTTAAACTTGTAAAATTGCACATACATGTTGCAATGAAATGCTTGGATTAGACGGAACAGATTCCTCATATATGAAGGCATTTAAAAATGGAATATTCAACACAACCTAGATTTCTTACCCATCAGGACTGCACTCACTTTAGGAATGGATTCTGCACATTAAACGGTGTTGCCGTGAACCCTGATGGGGCCACTTGCCCAAGGTTCACACCGGAGAGTATAACGGCAATCCCCCAAGCAGTAAGAGCGTATCCGGGAGCTGGGCAACCATACCAGTCATATCCACCGCAGGCTGGGTACGGCTACCCCGCGCCACGATACCACGAGTACATCCATCCTCTTTTATACATTCGTCCACCACAGACCGGTTATGGCTATCGCACACGCTATAGCTCCGTTCCCGTCCATTCAGCTCTTACCGCGCCCAGGCAAGGTGGTACAGTCTTCCTCTCTATGTCGAGCGGTCGCAGAGGTGGCGGCAGAGGGGGTGGAGGTGGCGGAGGTAGAGGTAGGGGAAGGCTGGGCGGGTTCGGGGCAGGACCTGGAGGATCCTGTGTGTGTCCACGCTGCGGGTATAGCACATCTCATGTGATAGGTACTCCATGCTACCAACAAACCTGCCCCAAATGCGGAAGCAGGATGACGAGGGGAAGCTAGTTTAACCAGGAAGCCTAATTCTCGGCGCGCGCCCAAAAATAGGTGTAAATAAGGAGACATCTGATATGACAGAGAGGGGGCTAGGGGAAAGAAATGAAGGAAATAACGGACCAAATAAACCGCTGTACCGAATGTGAAGTTTGTATGGATGTCTGCCCTACTTACACGATCACTGGGCAGTCTCTGTTTTCGCCGATGCATCGACTAAAGACAGCCAAAAAACTATTCGATGGGGAAAAAGTTGACGAGCAGATGATTGAGAGTC
>JACUTO010000002.1 GCA_014859755.1 Candidatus Bathyarchaeota archaeon | reverse complement strand
CCTCGGCATGAAACTCGCTAAAGAGATAAAGAAACGAAAAATAAAGTAGAGAAAGTGACCTTCTTCTCCCCTACTAGAAGAACACACAGAGAAAATAGAAGTTAGTTCCAGAAACTTTAAGAGGAAAAAACGCACCATCTGGATAATGGGGCGCGCGTGCAACCACAGTTTAAAAAACCGTTTAGTTGCTGAAAGAGAAAGGAGTTCTTTCGCGCACCCCACCATCCAGCAAAACCGTTAAGAGTACAGCTCAAATATATAAACGTTTTGCGCACTTACGCCCCATCAAAGACCAGATACTAGGAAAGTAGATGTATGTTGCCTATCCTAACGTTTTCAAGATACTTCTCGGCAACGTCTCGACATTGATAGGCCAAGTCTCGGCTGGTCGTAGGCAGATCGGTAATCACATATTGCGGATAAAAGGCTAAAAGCGTGTATGGAATCTCTGAATCTATCTCTGCAATGAATCTAGCCAAACCTTCAACCTCCTCAACGTCCACGTATCCCTGAACAAGGAGCGTGCTGGCGGTTAGAATCGGCAAATCAGAACGCTTCTTGAAATATTTCTCACCAATCATCTTGAACCGTTCCAGAGTGGGCACATTTGAAACTCCGCACAGAGCCGTGTTCAGATTTTCATTCCAAGTTTTTAGGTCAAACTTTATGTTTCCTCCGCTGATGTAGGAAAGGTCAGCTGCTTTCAGCGCCGACTCCTTTTTCCAGTATCCATTGGTTTCCCAGCAGATTCTGAGGATGCGGCCTTCATCCCCAGCCCTTTCCAAAGCCATCCGACTTGTCTTGAGGGCGTGAGGCATCTGCACCGACGGGTCTCCTCCGAAATAGCAGATGCATGAAACGTGGCTGTCTGCTTTAGCAGCTAGGCTTTCCGCACTCATAACCGGACCAAGCTTGGCGGCCAGGTTTCTGTAATGCCAGTTCTGACAATAGAGGCAGTCGAGGCTACAAGCTCCGTAAAAAATCGCAAGGTTTGCGTAGCCAGTTTCCGCTCCGCGCTTGTAGGCGTATTTTGGGTAGCCTGCGCCAGTGCAGCCGGGACAGAACCACCAAGCGACGCAGTTGGTTGGAAGCGGATCGTAATACCATTGGAGTATACCTTTCTCCGTTGTTCCGCCCATGCGAACCAGTCGACCGCCCCTGTTGAAGACCAAGCCGCAGAAGCCCTTCTCGCCTTCGCCGATTTTGCAGTCGTTGGAGCATACTCCGCAGGAGATTCCGTCTGGGTCCCTTGGTGGTTTTGGAGGCAAACCGAAAACTCCTCGACTTTCTGCATGAACTTTGTCGGTTATCTTAAGCGCTTCCTCCGACTTGTCTCTGATACACTGCAAACAGACGCCTAGCTGGCTTGAAATCAAGGGTGACTGATCGCCGCAGATTCGGCATCGCCCCAACGACATCCACCGAGAAACCTTACGTGAACGTGTTTTTTAGTTGTTGTTATTTTACGGCAGTTTCTTAAAAGGGCTGCCTCGGTTGATCTTCTTCCCAACGAAGTAGGACGGCAAAATCAAAGCGACGCTCACCATGCCTATCATG
This sequence comes from Candidatus Bathyarchaeota archaeon, assembly GCA_014859755.1. GTDB lineage: Archaea > Thermoproteota > Bathyarchaeia > Bathyarchaeales > Bathyarchaeaceae > Kmv02. The sequence goes on along the minus strand of JACUTO010000002.1, from coordinate 26,041 downwards.
GCGAGAACGGTGTGGTTTACGAAGGGGTTTGGAAGACTTATGAAGGGAAAGCCTAAGTTTATGTCTCCATGCATGGTCAAGTCCCAGCCCAAATGAAGAAAGCCTCCAGCCAAGGCTGAGAGGTAAGTCTTTGCCCAAGAGTAATTGACCCATTCGGCGCCTCTAAAAATCTCCAACCAAAAGGGTTTGCCCAATTCGAGAAGTTTAGCGAGGGCAGTCATGGCGGGAGCTATGAGAACTATCACCGCAAAGGGGTTATGAGTGATCATGTGGAGACCCGTAAGCGTGTAGCCGCCGAAGAGAAGAGGAACCCTTGGCAAGGGAACACCAAAAATCATGTAGAGCGCGGGCTCTATGTCTATTAGAAGAGTGGCTAAGAAAAAGGCTAGGCCGTGGAGGTAACGGTAGGTTAAGAGGTAGATGGTGCCTGCCGGAAATACGTGAAACGGCGTTAGGGGCATCACACTCCCCTCATGAACACTTATTCGCTAATTACTCCACAAAGGGCAGCTTTCTCGCCATCATGTAGGCAGCTTCTCCGTCTGCGTAGTATCCTCTGATCGTTCGTATGATTTCAAACCCCATTTTTCTGTAAAGGTTTACGGCTGGCACATTGCTTGCCCGAACCTCCAAATAGCACTCTTTCGCCTTGTAGTTCACCATAGCCTCCATAGCCTCTCGCATCAATGCACACCCAATGCCCTCCCGCTGATGTTCCGGCAAAACAGCGATGGAGATCACGTGTCCCTTCCTCGTAATCCCCAACAGCTTAAAACTTGGGATTCCAGTTTCGATGCGGCACATGACGTAGCCCACCACATCTCCATTTTCTTCAGCGACAATGAAGTTTTCTGGAAAGCGTTGGTACAAATTCATGAAAAAGGAGGTGGTGTAGTTTTCTGGAAGACACACCCGGTTTATATGCATCACCTGCTCTAAATCAGAGGGTTTAAACCGCCTTAACGTGAAAGTCGTCTGCAAAGTTATCCCTCATTGCCAGCTTATTGTGCAGTTTTGACAACGGGCAACGTGATGTTTCCAAGGGGCATAGCCCAAACTTTTGCGTTTTTGCCAGCTAGGTCAAAAGCGTCTCGCAAAGCATCGTTTAAAGCTCTAGCCGTCCTTAATTTAAAGGTGTTCACAGCGTAATAATCAGGCATGACCGAAACCAAGATTATCTTATCCCTCTGCAGAGCCTTCATCAGATAATAAGCTTTGTGTCCCCCAAGAATGAAACGCCTTTTTATCTCCTTCTCCATGCGCTTCAGATCATTAAACTTTGTCATCCATTCGTAGAAAACTTCGTTGCCGTGTCCCTCTGGGCATTCCGCCACTAGAACGATGACGCCTCCCCTCTTCACGGCTTCCAAGGCGTTGTCAATTCCCTTGTATGCTTGAAAAAGATCAATGTCAAGTGGATGCCCACCAGAACTCACAACAACAATGTCTGCCCTCCGCTCAATAGTAACCTTATACATTTCATCCACAAGCTTCACTCCCTCATAGAAAGCCTGTTCTAAATCTCCCGCAAACGCCCGAACCAGCTCCTGCTTACTGTTCGTAACGATGTTCAAAATGAAGTCAACCTTGGCAAGTTTCGCCGCCTCCACCATGTCTTCATGCACAGGGTTTCCCTCCAAAACGCCAGTCGCAGCTTTGGGATGCAAAAGCATTGCGTGATTATGTTGGATTGTTTCAGCGCTTGACACAGCGGGCAGAACGCTTTTCCTTCCACCTCCATACCCGGCATAATAATGTAAGCCTATGTCTCCAGTCAAAACCTTCACGTCGGCTTCGGCAAAAACCTTGTTCACATAAACCTTCGTCCCAAAGGAGGTTTTACCTAGAAAAACCTGATCTCCAGACTTATAATCGTGACTCATGGTCTTCACCCTTTTTAGAGCCTCTTCCCCCACGAGTTTTTCCATCTCATCCGGCTTTACAGCACGATGAGAACCACAGCCAAAGATTATCGTAACGTCTTCATCCTTCACCCCAGCTCTGTTCAATTCATCTAATAATGGAGAAACCATTAAATCACTCGGAGTTGCGCGGGTTGCGTCGTCAACAACTATGGCTACTTTGTCGCCTTCCTTTGCTATTTCATTTAGTCTTTTGGTTCCAATGGGCTGGCTTAAAGCTCTCTCAATCTCACCTCTTGAATCTGCTACCCCAAGCCTTTCTTCCGGTTCGATGGAGCCCAGAAAGTTTCGGGTAGGAATCCTAGCGCAAACCTCGGTTTTCCCGTAGGGAAGCCAAACATCAACCATGGGAGCCCCTTCTAGTTGAGTAGAAGATTTTCATGGAGCTTCATTTAAAAGTAGCGGAGGAAGCCAACGCAAGTTCTTTAAAACCCAACGGACATAACTCCAAATAAGGTAAAGGAGGAAAGGACTAAGTGGAAAAGGAAGCCATGAAAGCTGAACTGTGTCGAATTCTAAACAAGATTGGCGCCCTAAAGTTTGGAGCCTTTAAACTCACCAGCGGAAAGGTAAGCCCCTACTACATCGACCTAAGAATCGTTCCAAGCTTCCCAGACGCCTTTCAAAGAATCTGCGACCTGTACGTCAAACTGATAAAAAAGGACATCGGGGTCGATAACTTAGACAGAATCGCAGGAATCCCCACCGCCGGCATACCCCTGGCATCCCTCACCGCGTATCACCTCAAAAAACCCTTCCTCTACATTCGCCCAACCGAGAGACTGCACGGACGAGAACGACGAGTGGAAGGCATTCTATTGCCCGGAAACCGCGTCTTGCTGATGGATGATCTCATAACAAGCGGAGGGTCACTAAGGAGAGCTGCTGAGGCGATCAGAACCGAAGGCGGTGTGGTAACGGACGCTCTTGTATTACTGGACCGCGAAGAGGGAGGGAAAGAGAATTTGGCTAAGGACAATGTCAAACTTCATTATTTGCTGACAACAAGTGAGGCTGCTTACAAACTCTGTGAGATAGGCGCCATCACAGAAGACCAATTAGATGTCATACTGAAACAAGTGAAAAGAAAATAGTATATCCCGCAAAAGAAAGCCGTCACTGTTATGCCACCGGTTTTCAGGCCCCAGTCTAGCGAAAAACGGTGATCAGAGATGGAGCACTGATCTGAATCTAAGGTATAGATTAGGGTTTCATCGTTCATAAAAGTCAGATGGGTGTGATCACCGTATGGGGCACCGCGATGGAAATACGGAATGGTTTTCTGAAACGGTTTTTCAGGAGCGCGAAGTTTTATCGCTGCTGGCACTGTGGATACGAGCTTCAAAAAGAGGACGCCGTGATCTCTGGATGGGACTGTCAGCAGTCGCTCCGTCATGTACACTGCCCTAGATGCGGGAAAATAATAACGCATGCCCCGTGACTAATAGTCTCTGTCTCTCTGCTTCGCCTAGATAATTTAGTTGGGCTAAAACACAATAGATCCAAAAAATTAGAGGTGTTCGGGGTTCTTTCTATCGCGTTTACTCGTAGTATATCAGTTCTTCTTCTTCGAGTCTTTTATGAAGTTTGCCAACCGCTTCGTAGACATCCTCTTCCTTTTTGGCGCCTGTGCAAACCAGTTTCCCGCTGGCGAAGAGAAGAATCACCACCTTCGGCTCACTCATTCGGTAGATGAGACCGGGAAACTGTTCCGGCTCGTACATGGTTCTCCCGAGCGCGTAGGCTGACCTTTCAAGGTCTATCATTCCTCCTAAACTCGCTGACGCAACTATGTTTTGTATTTTCAACTCGGGTTTGCCGATGATGATTATGCCGCCTTTCTTCAGTTCCTTTACAACCTTCATCACGGCTCTCCTCGATTCTTTCTCAGACTTGGCGCCTGTGCAAACCATCTTCCCTGAATTGAAGATTAGGGTAGCCGTCTTGGGTCTCTTTAATCTGAAGACCAGTCCCGGAAACTGTTCTGGACGGTACTCAACGCCCGGATAACCCTTCACCACCGCGTTTAGGTCAACCCTCTGATGTAACGTGGCAGATGCCACGACGTTTTCGATTCGAATAGAAGCTTCAACTTTAGGCATTCGAACCCTCCTTATAAAATACCATGAATTTGACGGAGTTATTTATAAAGGCTTGGTTTCGGTTTGACTCTCCTCAACTTTCTCTCTTGACAGAGGAACCAGCTCTAGGATTATCAGAAGAATGATCCATAACAAAATGAAGGCCACCTTTACTTGGAGAGGCTCAAAAAACAGGGCGATATGACCCAGCAACGGCACTTTAACCCCTGTATATTTGCCGACAATGTCACTTTCTCTAACTTTCCACCCATCCGGACCCGGGTTGGCATCGCCTTGCGTTATTAAATAATATGATGTATCTGTATCATTTCCTACAGCTCTGTGCACAATGAGATCAGGGGGATATGTGGGCTTATGGAATACGATTATGTCGCCGGGCGAGTTGGCGTCTTTCGGAGCAACATGAATTTCAAGGGCATTCTGCACCCCCTGAACCAGGATGAGATCGCCCTTATACAAGACGGGTTCCATGCTTCCAGAGGCGACTGCCAAAAGAGGGTGTTCTGTTCTGAAAGCGGCTCTTAAACCAAACCAGAAAACAATAACGAGGACAATCGCGATTATTACCATAATAACTGTCTGCACGTAATCTTTCCTAAACAACTCAGCCAATTTCGCCCGTTTCACTCGTTCCACACTCTATCTTGTCTCCGGCAACGCTTAATTTTCAAGAGTCTTGTTCCTTCTACATGTTAAAAACTTAACGCCTTCTCAAACAAAAAGGAGGATGGTGTGGACCTTTTAAAGGTCACTTGAGCTTAGGTTCCCGTACCTCGAGAACAGCCTTTGCCTTACTGACAGCCTCTACGTTTTCCCGCGCTTTTGGCATCCAGATTGCTTGGCGATACCAACGCCTCAAATCTTTCTCTTGCCTAGGACAACCCTGAAAGCTTTATTGCATTTAGGGCAGTCGAAAAGTCCTATCGTCAGTTCAACCCTCTTCCCTGCTTTGTCTGGACGACCAGCCATCTTCCAGCTTTTTCGAGGGTTAGCAACTTCGCCTCCACATTTCGGGCATTTAGCCATGCATCTTCCTCCAACAATGATCAACCATCATGGTTTGAATGACATAGAATAAAAGATTTGCCCTTCATCTCGGAGAGTGAAAAAGGCTAAACATAAGCGAAAAACAGTCATGTAGAGTGATATCTTGAAGAATGAATGTGATGTATCAATAAACATTGGAAATTCAGAAATTCCAAATCAACAAAATCATGGAAATTATTATTGAATAAAATATTAATGAGCAACTTACTGGTTCCAAAACGCTTTTACAGCGGCTTCCGCTGTATTTCCTTAGCTTTGGTGCATATGGACTTTGACAGAAAAACCTAAGAACGTTTTCGAGATGCTCGTCAAACCGATTCGTAGATTAGCTGAGCAGAAAGGCTTTGAAACGCCCACCGAGCCCCAAGAAAAAGCTATGCCAAAAATCCTTGAGGGAAAGAACGTTCTCCTCATATCGCCCACTGCCACCGGAAAAACTGAGGCAGCTGTTTTCCCGGTTCTCAACATGCTTCTTCAGACGCCTGAAAGACAGCGGGGAATCAAAATCCTCTATGTGACCCCTCTCAGGGCCTTGAATCGAGACTTGCTTGAGCGCCTAGAGTGGTGGTGCAACAACCTAGACGTTAAGCTGGCAGTTAGGCACGGTGATACCGACACCAGCGAGAGGACAAGACAGGCTCGAAGCCCTCCAGACATGTTGATCACTACTCCGGAAACCTTGCAAGCCATTTTGCCGGGCAGGCTGATGCGCCAGCATCTTCAGCAGGTTCGATGGGTTATAGTAGATGAGGTTCATGAGCTGGCGGACAGCAAGAGAGGAAGCCAATTGGCTCTGGCCCTTGAGAGACTTCGATGGGTTACGGGCAGAGACTTTCAATTGATCGGCTTGTCAGCCACGATAGGCAGTCCAAGGAGGATCGCTCAGTTTCTTGTTGGTAACGGGCGTGAAGTTGAAATCGTGAGAGTGCCCGTCGCACGGCTCATGAAGCTAGAGATTCTTTTTCCGCAACCCACATCAGAGGACTATGAGTTAGCTTCAACTTTGTTTACCCATCCAGAGGTTGCCGCTCGCCTCCGCATCATTCGCCAATACATTGAAAGTCACAAGTCTGTTCTTCTTTTCACAAACACGCGTGCCATCTCGGAGGTTTTAGCCAGTCGATTCAAAGTTTGGGACATGGACTTCCCTGTTTCCATTCATCACGGCTCTCTGGCTAAGCCTTCTAGGATCGCAGCTGAGCGGGGACTAAAGAATGGCGAGTTGAAGGGACTTGTTGCAACTTCTTCTCTGGAATTAGGCATAGACATTGGGCGAATTGACATGGTGATCCAGTACATGAGCCCGAGACAGGTTACGCGTCTCATTCAACGTGTGGGTAGAAGCGGACATAGAATTGGCCGCATCGCAAGGGGACTCATCATCACCATGGATTCGGATGACACGCTGGAGGCCATGGCCATCGCCCGTAGGGCTGGCGAGGAGGAGTTGGAGCCTGTGGATATTCCGCAGAAGCCTTACGATGCCTTGGCGCATCAGATCATTGGTTTGCTGATGAAGAAGAAGCGTTGGTATTTCTATGAGATTTACGATCTCTTTAGGAAGGCCTATCCCTACGCTGACCTTACGGTGGAAGATGTTCAGAAAGTTTTGGATTATATGCATCATCGTTTTCCTAGGTTGGCTTGGGTTTCCTTTGAAGACATGCTTGCAATTAAGCCGCGTCGAACCAAGGCTATGTATGAATACTATTTCGAAAACTTGTCTATGATTCCCGACGTGAAGAAATTTCTGGTTTTGGACGAGGAAAAAGATTCTGCTGTAGGTGTGCTGGATGAGGCTTTTGTTGCTGAGTATGGTAAGCCTGGCGTGAAGTTTATCATTCGTGGTAGTCCGTGGCAGATTTTGAACGTTTATGGTGACCAAATTTACGTGAAGCAAGTTGATGATCCAACTGGAGCCATTCCAAGTTGGGTTGGAGAGGAGATTCCTGTTCCCTTCGAAGTGGCTCAGGAGGTTGGTTGGATCAGAGGTTTCGTTGAGGAACAGATAAAGAATGGAAGAGAGCCCATTGAAGCTGCCGCCGAGCTGGCTGGGAAGTATCCCGCTGACAGGGATACGGTTATGCGGGCGATTCATGAAACGGTTGAGCAGGTGAGGAAGGGTTATCCTGTTCCGACTGGTAGGCGGATACTGATCGAGGACTGGGAGGACTTTGTCATTGTTCATGCCCATTTTGGGTCTCTTACCAACCGGGCTTTGGCTCAGTTGATTGGTCATGTTTTGTCGGAGCAAACTGGATACAGCGTTGTGGTTCAGCACGATCCCTATCGTATTTTCGTTCACACGATGGGTGCCGCTAACGCTGACCGTATTATGGCTTTGTTTGACGAAATGAAACGTATGGGTGAATTGGATATTCGTGATATGCTTACGAAGGTGACTGTGAAGACTTGGCTTTTCAAGAGGCGTATGGTTCACGTTGCCCGCAGGTTTGGGGCTCTCAGAAAATGGGTTGACTTGGGCAGGGTTACTCTTCAGAAGCTGATGAAGAGTTTTGAGGGTACAGCCATCTACGACGAAGCATTGAAGGAGACTTTCACGAAGGACTTGAATTTGGAGAGCATGATTCGAGTGCTGAACGATATTGGAAAAGGCGAAATTGAAGTTTCGAAGTTGGAAACTGAGGGTGTGGCAACTCCGGTTGCTCGGGTTGGAATAGAGCGGGTCAGCATGAAAACCGATCTCATCCCTCCTGAGAGGATGAAGCTCATTCTAGTGGAGTCGGCTAGAGCGCGCCTCCTCAACGAGGTTCGAACATTCGTTTGTGCCAATTGTTGGGAATATCTGGAGATGATTCGGATGAAGGATTTGCCTGAGAAGCCTGTTTGTCCTCGATGCGGGTCTTCAAATTTGGGGGTGCTTAGGAGGGAAGAAGGGAAAGTTCAGTCTCTGGTGGATAAGAGGGGTGAAAAGTTGACGAAGGTTGAGGAGAAAATGAAGGAGCGGGCGGTAAAAACGGCTAGGTTACTTTCCGGGTATGGTAAGCCGGCTGCCGTGGCTCTTTCTGGAAGGAAACTAAAGATTTCTGATGTGAAAGGAATCCTTAAGGAGGAGAGAACGCTTTCAGACCACTTTTTCGAGTTGGTTATGGAAGCTGAAAGGAACGCCCTAAAAAGAAGATTCTGGTAAAACTACTATTTCATAATAAGTCTTAATTGAAAATAGGTGAACGCTTATCCCAAATTCATAAAAGTATAAAAGGGAGACTAGAACTACTTACGATCGCAACTCTTGGAGAAAAACAGCATGGAAATAACCCGTCAAACGATACGAGAACAAATGCTCCAAAAATTCAAGCACATCCGAACATGCGTCCTAGCCAGAGAATTATGCCTCCTCATTCGCTCAAACCGCGTAGCCCTTGACCCAAAAGACGTCCATGAGTGCTGCGCCTTCATAGCCAAACTATGCAGAGAAGCCGGTTGCACAGAACCAAGCGAACTGTGCCAAAAAGCCGCAGAAGAAGTTCTGACAAGCGAAAAGGAGTACTTAGACATCTGTATGCAAAGTTGCCATAAATGCGGAGAATCAAGAAGACCATCCCGAAAACCGGGACCAATCCCAGAAAGAACCACCTACGTAGCCTAACATCACGAAAACCATAAAAGCAAACGTCATGTATTAGAGACAAAACACTAGGAGGGTTAAGCCCTGTTCATAGCACCCTTCGTCGCCACACCCGCGCCAGTGGTACGCCAAATGCTTATCCTCGCCGAACTTAAGCCCGGAGAAACACTCTACGACCTAGGCTCGGGAGACGGACGAGCAGTCATAATGGCCGCCAAAGACTTCGGAGCCAAATCCGTGGGAGTTGAGTTGAGGGAAGACCTAGTGAAAAGAGCCCTCGGCAACATTCATGAACTTGGCTTAGAGACAAAGGCGCAAATCTTCCAAAACGACATATTCAAAGTCAACTTATCCCCAGCAGATGTTGTTTTCCTATACCTCACAACCAGCGCAAACGAGAAGGTAAAACCAAAACTGGAGACAGAACTTAAACCCGGAGCCAGAATCGTTTCCCATGACTATGAAGTTCTTGGGTGGAAGCCTTCTAAAATCGATAATTTCTGTGAAAACCCTAGGCTAGGCTATCCATCGCACACACTTTATGTATACAAAAGATGACATCTATCACACTTCAATAAATACGCTAGGGGTCTACACCGGAGTAGCTTCATGTAAAAATAAATGATTTTATAAGACACACCCATTTCATGAATGTTTTGGGTCTGCTAAGCTAGAAGTCCGTTGCGGTGGACAAGGAATGATACCTATCCCTTGGAGATACGTGGAATCTTGGAACTGTGTTGCCTGCGGCATGTGCTGCAAAGGGTATCGAGTAGTCCTAGGGTTTAACGAGTGGGTGGACATCATCAGAAAGTATGGGGTAGGAGTAACCCAGCCAGGCGTAAGCAGATTTTACTTGGGAAAAAAGGGCGACGGCACGTGCATCTTCCTAACCAAACTTTATGACACGTGGCTCTGCGGACTACAGAATATGAAGCCAAAAGCGTGTAAACTCTGGCCCTTCAAAATTCTCTCCAGACCCGAGTTTGGCAGACCAAACGAAGCCAGCCACAAATACAAGGACAGAAAATTTTTCGTTTACGTGGATCCCGCCTGCATAGGAATAAGGTGGGGGAAACCAACGCAAGAATTTGCGTACAGAACTATGCCTGAGCTTATAGAAATCGCCTTGGGACTACGTGAAAAGCAGTACTACTCCACATCTAAGATACTCTACCGCCCTCAATACTTTAGGGTTAAAGGAAGAAAAATAGTCTAGATAGATTTGCAGTAACCAAAAGCATATTGGATAACGGTTGCTAAGAGAGTGACAGATGAAGGTGCGGAGGGTGGGTTTCGAACCCACGCATGCATGCCCCTGCCCACTATGAACTTTCTCGTTTTAAAGTTCGTTTCTTTATCAACTTATCAAGGTCGTAGACTTGAGATTAATCGTTTCGAATTTTATGTGATTTGTGTCCCAAATACTGTTGAGTATATATAGCCTCCTTCCCCTACTTCAGAGCGTAAAAGGAAAGGTGTTTGAGATGGATGTTCTGGAAGCCATAAGAACCAGAAGAAGCATACGAAAGTTTCGCCCAAAACCAATTCCAGACGAAAAGTTGAAGACGATTCTAGAGGCTGGTCGTTTAGCACCTTCAGCGGGCAACCGTCAACCTTGGTTTTTCGTTGTGGTCAAAGACCCTGAAAGGAAAAGGGTTCTAGCCAAGGCTGCAGGCAACCAGACGTTCATAGCAGACGCTGGCGTGATCATAGTTGCCCTCGGTGATCCTGAAGCTTCGCCGAGATGGTTTAGGCAAGACCCTATGATAGCAGTTGAGCACATGGTTTTGGCTGCAACAGGTTTGGGTTATGGCACATGCTGGATCGGTGCCTTCGATGAAGAGGAGGTTAAACGCCTTCTGCGGGTTCCTAATGAGTTGACTGTTATTGCGTTGTTGCCCATAGGCTTTCCAAACGAGTCTCCTCTCTCTAGACCAAGAAAACCTTTGAAGGAGATCTTTTTCCTAGACGAATGCGGGGAACCCTTCCAAACCTAGAATCGACAATGTATTTTTCATTTGTCACGACAAGAATCTTGTCAAACCTAAGAAAAGGAGAAAACAGGGACTAAGCTTCAAAACGTGTTCTTCTTGGTTCTCCACCGCGTCCTGTCAGAAATCCGAACAATTCAAAGGGGCCTAGAGGGAAACCGAATCCAAACTTTAGAGCGTTGTCTACGTCGGTTTCTGTTGCGGTGCCTTCCTCAACTATCCGCATGGCTTCCCGTGCTAACGCGAAATAGCATCTGTTGGCGAGGTAACCGTAAGCCATTGGAGCGTCTTTAAACACTATGGCCATCTTTCCACATTTTTCCAAAACGCCTTTAACAACCTCAACGGTTTCATCCGAAGTGTCTGGAGCCCTAATCACCTCCACTCCTCTCAATACGGGCGGAGGGTTAAACCAGTGGGTGCCAATGACTCTGTCAGGTCTTTCTGTTGCCCCTGCGAGGGCTGTGATGCTGAATCCGGAACTGTTGGTTGCTAGGATAGTATGTTTCGGACATTTCTTATCCAACTCTGCAAAGACTTTCATCTTTAGATTTAGGTCCTCGGGGACACATTCGGTGACGATGTCAACATCTCTGCATAATTCGTCCATGTCTGTTGTCATTTTGATCCTCTTAATGGCTTCGTCCATTTGTTCTTGAGTTATTTTACCCCTGCTAACTCCCCTTTTGAGTCCGTATTTGCCTTCTATAATCTCATTCATTACACCCTTGAGGGCAGCATCGCTTACGTCTCTGGCAATGACATCAAAGCCGAAAGTTGCAAAAACCTGCGCTATTCCGCTTCCCATCACACCGGTGCCAAGAACTCCAATCTTCTTAACATCTTCAATGTCCATATAATTCACTCCAAAAACAATATTCGGTGGCTGTGACTCCAAAAATCTTTCGCCCACTCAGTGGCTACTCACGCTATATTTCACGAGCGAGTCGAGAACCTTCATGAATCGCCTCGAGCACGTTGCCTGGTTCTTTGGCGTTTCCTATGGCGTAAAGTTCTGAGACTTTGCCTTCCAGCGCCTTCATTAGGCTTATATTCGGTTTTGATCCCGCGGCGAGCACCACACTATCCGCCTCTACGGTTTGTTTCACTCCATCTTTTTCGTAAACTACGCCGTCCTCTGTTATTTCCTGAACCTTTACGTTGGTGATCATGGCAACGCCGAGTTTCTTGAGCCTCTGGTACAACATCAACATAGCCATGGGAACCATATCTATACCAATTCTTCCCAACATCTCTAGAATCGTCACCTTCTTACTCTTTTCAGCTAGGAACTCTGCTGTTTCGGCACCAACCATTCCACCACCGACTATGACAACTCTTTCCTTAACCGATGCCTTACCAACGAGGAGATCGTGGGCAGTAACTACATGGTCTCCTTCAACTCCAAGAATTTCCGGAATAGCTGGAACCGATCCGGTGGCAATGAACACCACATCGGGTTTAATTTTTTCAACCAGCAGAGGAGTAACCTCTTCTCCCAGCACAACTTTCACTCCGAGTTTGCGAATTTGGCTTTCAAGATACGGTGCTACGCTCTTCATTTCCTCCTTATGGGGTGGAACGACAGCTAGATTTAGTTGTCCTCCTAATCTATCATTTTTCTCGTACAAGACAACCTCGTGTCCTCTAAGGGCTGAGACTCTAGCGGCCTCCATACCTGCCGGTCCTCCGCCAACAATGAGAACCCTCTTCGGAACCTTCGCCTTCCTAATCCTATACTCCTCTTCCCTTCCCAAGGCGGCGTTTACGGAACAAGCGACGTCCTCGTTGAAGAATAGTCTGGCTATGCACTCATCGCAAGCGGTGCATCTTCTAATGTCATCTAGTGCTCCAGTGGCTGCCTTCTTCGGTAACTCAGGATCCGCCAGCAAGGCTCTCCCCATGGAAACCAGATCAGCTTTCTCTTCCAGCAAAATTTTTTCGGCTAGTTCAGGATCGTTGATTCTCCCCACGGCAATAACGGGAACATTAACAACCTTCTTTATCCCTGCAGCCAAGTGCACCATGTGGCCTCGAGGAAGGGCCATGGGGCCGGTTGAAACGGGCACAGGTGAATCGTAGATACCTCCAGATATATGGAGGGCGTCTACACCCGCGGCTTCCAGCATCTGAGCAATCTTCTTTGTTTCTTCTAAGGTAAGGCCGCCTTCGATGTAGTCGTCTCCGTTGATTCTGCAAAGAATAGGATAATCACTGCCCACCTTGTCTCTGGTGAGTTCTAGAATTTCGAGGAGAAACCTTGTTCTGCCCTTTACGTCTCCACCATACTCGTCGGTTCGTTTGTTTGTGAGGGGAGACAGAAACTGATTTATCAGGTATCCGTGGGCGCCGTGAATTTCCACCGCATCGAATCCAGCCGCCTTGGTTCTTCTCGCTCCCTCAGCAAAGGCTTCTATAACATCCTGGATTTCCTCAACAGTCAATGCCCTAGGAGTTTCCCGTGTCAACCGACAGAAAACTTCTGAGGCGGAAACCGGTTGGGTCCCAATGACTGAGGACTGGGATTGTCTGCCACCGTGGAACAATTGAAGCGCAGCCTTGGCACCATTTGCCTGTATGGCCGCGGCCAACTCCTTCAACCCAGAAATCTTGTCGTCATGGTCTACGGCCAACTGCCTGACGCTACCCTTACCTCTAGGCTCTACGTAGGCTCCCTCAACGATTATCAAACCCACACCGCCCTTGGCTCGTTCCACGTGATAATTCACTAGACGTTTAGTCACGAAGCCGTCCTCGGATGCAAAGTTTGTACCCATAGGCGGCATAACTATCCTGTTCTTCAGTTTCATGGTGCCGATTTTAATTGGCTCAAACAGTTTACTCATACAGAATTCCTCCCGTGAATGTTGCTACAAAGCTTATTAATCATTTTGAACTTTACAAGTCGCACACATATTAATGAAGAAAGCTTATTTAGGCTGAACTGTCTCAATTACCTTTTCCCATTCAGAACCGTAAGAGAATTGAAAATGAAAGAAAGTGTTACGGTGGAAAAGTTTCGAGAGCTTTTCAAGACAAGGGATAGTGTTGCAGCCGAGTGGAAGAAGGCTGGAAACAAGGTTGTAGGTTGCGTATCAACCTATACGCCGGAGGAAATCATTTACGCGGCTGAAGCCTTGCCGGTAGAGGTAATGTGTAGGGCTGAAACCTTCTCTAAAGCCGACGCGTATCTGCCTAGCTTCGCATGCTCCTTCATGCGTGGATTCTTGGAGGTGCTTCTTGAAGAAAGATACGGATACCTAGACCTTCTAACTTTACCCTCTCTATGTGACTCCTCGAGGGGTTTTTACGGCATATGGAAGCAGATTTCAGACAAACCGTACGCCTACCTTCTGCATTATCCAACTAACCGTTCCGAAGAAGCTTCTGAATACTTTGCTGAGGAAATTGAAAGGTTTAAGAATTTCATGGAGGATTTCGTTGGCAAAAACGTTTCTGAAAAAGATCTGAGAAACGCCATAGACGTTTATAATGAGAACAGGAGGCTTCTGAAGAAACTATATTGGTTAAGGAGAAAGGAGTCTCCGCCAATCTCTGGTGTAGAGGCGCTTGAAGTAGTACTCTCAAGCATGACTACGCCTAAAAACCTGCACAATCAACTGCTCGAGAGACTTTTAAGGGAAATCACCGAGCGCGAAGATTATCCGGAAGGCGGAGTCAGATTGCTCGTTTCAGGTCACATCGTAGACGATCCAGACGTCCTAAAGGTGATAGAGGATTCTGGTGGAATCATAGTTTCAGACGACCTTGACAGCGGATCCAGATACTTCTGGAATCTCGTGGACAGCGAAGCAAAGCCCATAGAGGGCATAAGCAGGCGTTACATAAGAATTCCGTCACCATACGGTTCTCCCATAAAAGATAGGATAAACTATCTCAAGCTTATGGTTAAGGCGTTCCATGTAGAGGGCATAATCTTCTTGACGAGGAAGTTCTGTGAACCCTATCTTTTTGATTATGTGACCTTGGGGCAGGCCGTTAAAGAGGAGGGGATACCTTCACTATACCTTGAATACGAGTATCCCTTGGCTAGGGGAGCCCTCAAGACTCGTGTTGAAGCTTTCGTGGAGATGTTGAGGTAGATACCCATGTCAAAACGAGCTAGGAGAAGCGTTTCGGCTGCTAGAGAAGTAACAAGCTTGGTTGCGACTCATTATATGAGCGCCGTTCAAGCGCATAGTGAAGGCAGGTGGGTGGCTTGGTTGACTGCTGTATCGCCGCCCTTGGAAATATTATACGCCATGGGAATTCAGCCACTTTTCCCTGAAAACTACGCTTGTGTCGCGACGGTTATGAAAGCGTCTCGCAACATGTTTGACATTTCGGAGGCATACGGTATCTCCAGAGACTTGTGCTCCTACACTAGGTGTGTAATGGGTTCTGTGCTTGGAGGTGAAGCGCCCTTTGGGGGGATGGAGAAACCAGACGTTCTGCTGTCGACAAAAAACGTCTGTGTAGTCTATATGAAGTGGTGGGAATTGATGGCCCACACCCTTAAGTGTCCACTATACGTCATAGACTCCCCCGCCATCACCGACAAAATAGAAGATCATCATGTGAAATATGTTGATAAGCAGTTAAGAGATCTCGTGTCGGCGCTTGAAAAGATCACTGGAACGAGTCTAGACGAAGAGAAACTGAAAGAAGCCGTAAAACTCTCTGACAAGGCTGCAGAATTGTGGCGCAAAATCATTGAACAAAGAAGAGCTAAGCCTTGCCCCATGGGGGTTACAGACTCCTCCGCTGCAATGTTTCCCATGGTAGCCTCAGCAGGAACCCAAGAGGCTGTGGAATATTATGAAAGGCTTCTAGACGAGATGTCTGAGCGGGTTAAAGAAGGTGTGGGAGTCCTTGAAAACGAGAAGTTTAGACTTTTGCTGAGCGGAATACCTTACTGGCATCATCTGCGAATGTTCAACTATTTGGAAGAAAAGTATGGAGCGGTTTTTGTTCACGAACTTTACACAGCAACATGGGGTATGGCAAGTCTAAACTCTGCAAAGCCATTTGAAAGCATGGCATACAAAACGCTTCTCAACCCGACGAACATGCCGATACGTTGGTCAAAAGACTGGATTAGCGGACTTGTAAAGGATTTTGACATAGATGGAATCGTTTTGCTTTCAAGCAGATCCTGTAAAGCAACTTCGATAGGTAACTTGACAATTCAGAAGGTTTTGAGAGATGAGTACGAGATTCCAAGCGTCGTATTAGAAGCTGATCACACAGATGACAGAGTCTACTCAGAAGCTGAAGTCACAGCGAGGCTTGACGCCTTCATGGAAGTTTTAGGGGCTAAATAGAAGGGGACTATACACAAGTTTTGCTCACGGTATCATGACTGCTACGAACAGCTCGGCTGATCTGCCCGAGTTTGTGCAGCAAATGCCCGGTATCTTTTTTACCTGAACCTTGGAAAAGTGTTTTTCAGCCATCCCTTTAAGCAGTTCTGGCTCAAATCCAAGGTGTAGGTCGCCCATTTCTTCTCTAAACTCTTCAAAGGAATGCTTACAAAGATCTATGACCACAGCCTTTCCATCTACCTCCTCGGCTTTTCTGAAACTCTCAAAAACTCTTTCTACGTTCGAGCAATGATGCAGCATTAAGGTCGAGAAGATGGCATCAAATTTCTCCGGAATGTTCAGGTGTTTTCTCGCCTGTTCCACGCTTCCCCGAACGTTCTCTGCTACTCCCAGAAAAGGCGTAATCTCTGGAGTCTTTCTCGTCAACACCAACAACATGACCGGCGTCAGGTCCATGGCATAGAAAGCCGCTTCTGGCAGATGCCGACGCACTTTATCAGCAACCTTCGTGGTGAAGAAGCCGGAGCCCGCGCCCACATCCAGAACCTTAGCGTTTTTTCTCAATCTTGGTGGCGAAAGCAAACCCTGAACAACGGAGTCGATGACACGTTCAATTCCGTCTTCACCGAAGTAGCTTAACACAATTTTGTCTCTTCTCTCCGCCTCCTTTTCAGTGAAATGTTTTATCTCTTTCATAAGCGTCTCAATTTTTGGGACTTTGAGCTCTTCCAGTAGCTCTTTGAGTTTTACGTTTTTGAGATAATCTTCAAAAGACGGCAATATTGGAGACCTCGGATATTCATCTCAACCAACCCGTTATATAAGTAGTGCATTTGAACTTAACATCGTTATAGTTATATAACATTGTTATACATTAAGGTTGAAAGAGGCAAAAGACATGATCACTCAACTGCCCTTCGATCCCGACGAATTTTATAGTAGACAGATGGTTCTTCCAGAGCTTGGACGGCGTGGTCAAGACAAGTTAAGACGTTCTAAAGTTGCAATAGTTGGGCTGGGCGGACTTGGAAGCGTCTCTGCCCTTTACTTGGCCCTCGCCGGTGTTGGTTACCTACGCCTCGTTGACCAGGACACTGTTGAGTTGAATAACCTACATCGGCAAGTGTTGTATAGCTTAGACAACCTACGATATCCGAAAGTTGAAGCCGCTACGCAAAGGATACACCAGATTAATCCAAACTTGAAAGTAGAGCCAATTCCGGAAAACGTAAGGGAGAACAACGTTGAAGAAATTGTTAAAGGCATGGACTGCGTTGTCGATGGCCTAGACAACATGGGGACACGATACCTCATAAATCGAACCTGCGCCAAACACCAGATTCCCTACGTTTTTGGAGCAGCCATAGGTATCGAAGGAAACCTTTCGGTTTTTGCACCTCCTGAAACACCCTGCTTAGAATGTATATTGCCCGGCTTAGACGACAGCCAACTGCCAACCTGCCAAACACGAGGGGTGCTAGGCACCACAACAGGAATCATCGGCACAATGCAAGCAATGGAAAGCGTAAAACTGCTAGCTGGGATCGGAGAAACCCTTAAAGGAAAACTGATGGTCTGCGACTTCAGAGACATGTACTTCACAAAGATTAACATTTTCGAAAGACCTGACTGTCCAGCATGTCAAGGCAAAATCGCCGAACTCATAACAGACAAGGAGCGGTTGGTGTGGTTGTGCGGTCGCAAAACCGCTAATGTAAACCCGCCAAAACCTATAGGCATGGAGCTTGAGGAGATTCATAACAAATTAAAATCCCACTTCAAGATGCTCATGAAATCGTCTCTTGTTATAGTTTTTGAATACGATGGCGGCGTTGAAGTGAGCCTGTTCAAACCCGGCAGAATGCTTATAAAAAACGTAGAAGACGAGGAGGAAGCGTTAAAGATCTACAAGGACATAATCAGCAAACTCGGAGTGGAAATATTCAGTTGATATTTTGTTGATAATTTTATTCCGATTGGAATAAGTTTTTAGAAGGACGTTCGACATCGTTACGTTTAAGGGACGTAGATCGTTCAGGCGCTTCACATTTATAAGCAATAACACTGTTATAATATTGTGTGGATATAAGTTGCGACCACCATGCGAACTTGTTGTGCGATCCGTGCTGCCAACATTCCGGTCTCTAGTGGCCAAGAGGCTCATCGAGAAGTATCGTTTTTCCCAAGTAGCCGCGGCTAAGAAGATTGGAACAACTCAGGCTTCCATAAGTCATTATCTCTATTCGAAACGAGGGGACAAAAGGATGAAACAGCTTGAAGCCTCTTCTTCTGTTAGGGCTATAGTGGATGAGATTGCTGAAGGCATCGCAACCGAGAAGCTTTCACCCTTCGGCGCCATGCTACAGTTTTGCAAGTTATGTAAGGTCCTTAGAACCGGAGACCTGATATGTGATTGGCATAAGAATTTCCTCGCGGTTCCAGAAGCTTGCGATGTATGTCCACCAACCATTAAGGAATAGCGCAAACCACACAAACACAACAAAGAACTCCTGTATTCTTCAGCAACGGCATTCTTTCTTAACAAGGCATAAAAGCGTAGGCTCCAGAAGGTATCACGTCAGAACATGGTGTCAAAGATGCCAAAAAAGCCTCGACGACATTTTCTAAAAGAAAAAGAGGCAAGAAAACTTCTCCTTGATTTCTCTCAGAGGCTCAAAACAGATGTTGAACAATTGCTAGGGTCTAAACCACGCATTGAGGTGAACGAAACCGAAGCTGCTGAAATCTTCATTCTTAACGGAAAGCCCTTGTTAGCAAGGTCAGGCGGCGAGCTTTTCCCCACTCTAGCCTTCGAAGAGGTTTTTC
Organism: Candidatus Bathyarchaeota archaeon; assembly: GCA_014859755.1. Taxonomy (GTDB): domain Archaea; phylum Thermoproteota; class Bathyarchaeia; order Bathyarchaeales; family Bathyarchaeaceae; genus Kmv02. The sequence continues at coordinate 7,237 of JACUTO010000002.1, read as the reverse complement.
CCTTTATTTCTAGAATCGTGGTGGACATGGGCGCTGTTCCATACGTTTGCAAGGGAGCCGATGTGATGGCTCCCGGCGTTGTTAGCGTTAAGGGAGAATTTGAAGAAAACGATCTTCTTCTCGTTGTGGATGAACGCCATAGTAAACCTTTGGCTATAGGCGTTGCTCTCTTCAATTCGCAAGCTGTGAAAAATATGAAACACGGAAAAATCGTGAAAAATATCCACCACGTGGGCGATAAGCTCTGGAACTACTTGAGGGAATTTTAATGAAATGCTGTTTTGCTCGTCGATAGGTCTTCTCCTCGGATATGTGATAGGTCCGTTGGTTTTTTTCGCAATCACTGAGGTTGTTTTTGCTTCTGGTGCTATGATTTGTATTGTGCTAATAACATGTATGTTATCTGCGAGATAACCCCACATCTCGTGCGCGCACTGCTAGATTTAGTATTCGTCTCCCTCGTTGTCATCAAATTTTGAAACCAAGATTTTTCTTCCCAAAGAGGACTTCTAAATGTTGCAATGTGGCTTTCGAGTCTCATGTCCAAAAAGATTGGTTGCGCACGTGCTAAACCTTTTTATATGAGGGATGCTGTTTGGTGGTATTGTCACATTGATTCATGCTTGAACTAAAGAAGCTTTTGAAGGCTTTTGAAAACTGCGTGCAAAATTCTTGTGACAGGAGAAATAAAATATATGCAAATACAATACTTCGAAGATTTGCCGTTAGGTCCAGAAGTTATGAAAGGAATTGAAGAGCTTGGATTCAGCAATCTTTTCCCAATTCAGGCTCAAGCAATGATCCCATTACTTGAAGGAAAAGATGTTATTGGGCAAGCACAGACAGGAACGGGCAAGACTGCGGCTTTCGGAATTCCGATGGTTGAACGCCTAAACCCAAAAATCAACGGTGCCCAAGGCTTAGTCTTAGAGCCAACACGTGAACTCGCCATACAGGTTGCAGAGCACATAAACCGATTTAGCAGATACTCAATGTTGAAAGTCCTACCGGTTTACGGCGGAGAACCCATCCAAAGACAAATCAGCGCACTGGAAAGAGGCGTCCACATTGTTGTTGGCACGCCAGGTCGCATAATAGACCATCTGAAACGAGGAACACTAAATCTGGCATCGGTGAAGATTGTTGTTCTCGACGAAGCTGACAGAATGCTTGACATGGGATTCATAGATGACATAGAATACATACTCTCAAAGGTGCCAATAAATAGGCAGACAAGCCTCTTCTCGGCAACAATAGACCAGTCAGTAATGAATGTATGTCATAGATACATGAAGAAACCTGAAAAAATACTTGTAAGCAAAGACGAAATAGCCCTTACACAGATAAACCAGTATTACATGGTTGTAAATCCTAAAAACAAATTTGAAATTTTGCGCAACATTCTGGACGAAAACCATGTGGAACGAGCCATAATATTCTGCAAAACGCGCAGAGGAACAAACGTGCTAGCAAACAGGCTAAGGGCACGAGGATATGACGCAAAACCGTTGCATGCTGGCTTCACTCAAGCACAAAGAGACTTCGTTAGCAACTCTTTCAGAAAAGGAAAACTAAGACTGCTTGTTGCAACCGATGTTGCTGCAAGGGGCCTGGACATTCAAGGAATAACCCATATAATAAACTATGACATCCCATTAGACGCACTAGTCTATTTCCATAGAATCGGACGAACTGCCAGAATGGGGCTCGAGGGAACCGCTATAACACTTGTGGGCTACGGAGAAATGACAGAATTAAACCGAATAAAAACTTTGACGAAAACCAAAATAGAAGAATTGGAAGGTGGTATCCGCATGTCGTATAGAGAATCTCGAGAGATACATAGGGCAATATGCTCTGATTGCGGTCAAGAATGTGAAGTTCCGTTCAAACCGGATCCTAACAGGCTAGTTTACTGTCGAGACTGTTGGTCAAAGAGAAGAAGATCTAGATATTAGTTTTCATGTACGCATTACTGCAAACTCTCATCAACAGAACGCGTACAAGTCCCCACAATCAAGCACGTGTGTGTCGCTCTTAGACAATTGGAGGAAACTTTGGGCGCATGCGTGCGCATGAGCTAAAAGACTACCTAACTGTTCAAAAACACTTGGGGTTCGGTAGAACCAGATTAAATGAGCTTTGCACTCAATACCAAGAATTCATAAAGTTTTTCAAAAACAGAAAAAGAGGGGGTTGCGGGAGACATCCCCAATCGGAAATGTTTAAAGTAAAACGCCTCTAACTAAACTAGTTAAGGAAGTGGACGCGGCTTGTCATCCTCCGGATCGGAAAACGAAAAAGCCCGAAAGAAAGCTTACTTGAAAGCTTTGCCATTACGTTCCCTCAACGACGTAGAAGTTATTAAGCATGAACTGAAGTCTGGAAACATCCTCATACTAAGAGTTACTCCCCTAGCGAAAAAAAGTGTTGAAGATGTCAAAAAGGCGGTAAACGAGCTATATGAATTCACCAAATCCATCGGAGGAGACATCGCCCGTTTAGGCGAAGAGCGCGTGGTTATGGTGCCAAGTTTCGTTACGATTTGGCGGGAAAAAACCGTTACTCCAAAAGAAAAGGCGACTACCGCAGCTTGACTGTTTCTAGAACCTCTGGCACGATCGTTTCAACTTTGTACTTTCTCTGAAAGAGGTTGGCCATGCTCAGACACTTCGACTTTTCGCCATGAACCACAATTATTCGCTCAGGTTTCGGCTTGACCCGCCGGATGTAATTGATGAGTTGCCTCCTGTCCGAGTGTCCGGAAAATCCTTCGATGGATTCAACCTGCAAGTTCACTTTCATCACTTCAATTTTTCCCTCGCTGTTTATAATGGGTGCTTCGGTTAAGCCCTTCTGAATTCTCCGTCCCATGGTTCCCTCAATTTGATAGCTAACGAAAATTATCGTATTGCGTTTGTCCGCTGCCAAACGTTTAAAGTAGTCGATTACGGGTCCACCCTCCAGCATACCTGAAGTTGCCATGATGATGCATTGCTCACCCTCCACAATTTCTTCTCTTGCACTGGGATGCTCTACTATGGTGAAATAGTCTGATTGGAAGGGGTTGATTCCCTCATGCAGGATGCTGTTTTGAACTCCCCTAGCCAAATATTCAGGATAAGCTGTATGAATGGCAGTTGCTTCAGAGATCATACCCTCTATAAACACAGGTGCTTCCTTCATTAGTCCTCGCCGCATGTACCCATCGATGACCAACATGATTTCTTGGGCTCTTCCCACCGCCGGAACTGGAATCAGCACTTTACCTCCCCGATCCAAGGTTTCATTAATCACCGCCGCAAGTCTTTCTTCAGTTTCCATTCTTGAAGGCATCACGTCTCTCGGAGACCCATATGTACTTTCCGTTATTATGGTCTCCACCCTTGGAAACATCGTGACAGCGGGTTCAAGAAGCATCGTTTGGCCATATTTGTAATCACCAGTATAAACTAGGTTGTGTAGCCCCTCACCAATATGTAAATGAATTAGAGATGCGCCAAGAATGTGCCCAGAATTGTGTAAAGTTAGCCGAACATCCGGCGCTATGTCGGTCACTGCGCCATATCGCAAGGGAACGGTGTGTAACACAGTGTCCCGCACATCTTTTTGATCATAAGGCGGCATTAGTCCCTGTTTGCTCAAAACATCGAGGTAATCCAATTGAAGCAAAGTCATGAGGCTTGAGGTAGGAGCCGAGCAGTAAACCGGTCCGTCGTATCCGTATTTGAATAGAAAGGGAAGAAATCCACAGTGATCCAAGTGGGCGTGGCTTATGACAACGGCGTCTAAAGCGTCTAGATCAAACTGGGGGATATCAAGTCTTGGGAAAGCGTTGAGGGAATTTGTGGAACCTGGGTTGATGCCGCAGTCTAGCAACACATTGCTTTCCCTTGTTTGCACGAGTATGGCTGATCTTCCTACTTCTTGGAAGCCGCCCAAGGCGGTAATTCGAACGTCTCCAGCCTCATGGACTATAGGTCTGAAAATTCTTTCGCCAACCGTGCGAAGTATTCTCCCCCGTTCCTTGCTTTCCGAATAAAGAAAATGGCGCATGTGAGCTATGATTTTGGATGGTATCGGAGGGCTCCTTAGAATACGGGGTCTCCATCGTGTCTGTTTGATTATCTCTTGTAAGACGCCTCCATTTTTTCCAATGACCATACCTGGCTTTTTGGCTTCTATAATTACTTCACCAAGGCTTGGATCAAAATTTACGCTCGTGATCTCTGCTTCCGGAGAAACTATTTCATTTATGGTTCTCTCTGTGTCTCTCTCGTCCAATCTTACGGAAGGGTCGGAACGCACAACTATTCTTTTCCTAATAAAGTGGACGATATCTGCGATGACATAACTTTGTTCAATTAGGATCTCCGGCTTTTTCGTGTAAACCGCCAGAGCTGGTCCTTCAAACTCGATGCGGGTGACTTCAGCTTGTTGTGGAATATGTTCAAGTATGTGTTGGCTTATTTCCACCTTGTTTTTCCCAGATGCTGGCACGCTTCTTTATCGCTCCTTAGGAGCCACGTAGAATGTTTTTCTTTTCTTCATCGCCTAATTCACGATAACCCTTTTCCGTTATGGTTGCTAAGTCAAAGCTGTCTCCACTTGCGGTGTCCCTTTTCATGGCGGAGTCAACGGCACGAAGAACAACAGATAGAATATCCTCTATTTTAGCGTCTTCTTTGTATTTGTCTTCTAGGACACCATAAGCTATTGGGGAACCTGACCCTGTGGCAACGCATTTTTCTTCTGTGAGACTTCCAAAAGGATCCAAGGAGAAAACGTGAGGGCCTGTGTCGTCAACTCCACCGACAAGGATCTGGGCTATCAATGGCGCTAAACGGGCGGAGAAGAAGAGGTTTGCGATGAGTCGGGCTGCAGAGTTCACCGGCATGGGTCTTCCAGTATTCAGTTTGTAGAGCCGTGCGTTTACCTTTAGAATTTCAACGACTCGTTGCGCGTCGGCGACGCTGCCTGAGATGGTCATGGCCAAATGGTCGTCTATTTGGTATATTTTTTTCCCTTTTTTGTGGGCTACAAAGTATCCCATTGTCACGCGGGTATCCGAAGATAGGATAACTCCGTCTGTGCAAACGACGCCTATGGTTGTTGTTCCCTTTAAGGCTAATCTGTCAATTGTTTCACGCATTTTATTGTTTCCCCCGAAAATTGAGAGTCGTCTAGATGTATATCGGGAGAAGTCAGCGGAATGTATATTCATGACCAACGCATTTAAAAACGTTTCGAAACTCTGCTCCATATCACCGAGATCAAACACTTTTAAATGCAACAGAACCGAAACTTATTAGCGAGTTAAATCGTAACAATCGTGATCGTAATTGACAATGAAGTTACATCGCATGCAGCTTCCGAGAGAGGTCATCGTTGGAAACGAAACCTTATCGCTTATAAGCGACATTTGCAAGAGGCTTGGCTTTTCTGAATCTGCGTTTGTAGTGACTGGTCCAGAAACCCAGCGTGTTGCGGGTCGAAGGGTCATTGATTTGCTTCATGACAAGGGAATGGACGTTGACCACCTTATTGTGGCTTCCTCTACTGTATGGGATGTCAGGGCGGTTGAAGAGAGAATTCGGGAATTGAAGCCTCAGGTGGTTCTTGGAATCGGTGGGGGCACCAAAATTGACGTTGCTAAGCTTAGTTCTGCGCGTCAAGGAATTCCGTTCATAAGCGTACCAACCACTGCCTCCCATGACGGTATCGCGAGTCCAGTTGCTGCACTCAAGGGGCTGAAGAAACCTTACTCTGTGATGGCGCAGTCTCCCATGGCCATAGTGGCGGACACCAATGTTATTATCCAATCGGATTACCGTTTCACCGCGAGCGGATGTGGAGACGTCATAGCTAAATTCACGGCTGTTCATGACTGGGAACTTGCCCACAATATAAAAAATGAGTATTATGGCGAGTATGCTGCGAGTTTGGCTTTGATGAGTGCGAGACTTGTCATGAAAAACGCGGATATTATTAAGCCTGGAGTGGAGGAGGGTCTCCGAGTTGTTTTGGAAGCTTTGATAAGTTGCGGTGTTGCCATGAGCATTGCAGGAAGTAGCAGACCTTGCAGTGGTTCGGAACATTTGTTCAGCCACGCCCTTGATCTTGTTGCGCCGAATAAGGCTATGCATGGGGAACAATGTGGTGTGGGAACGATAATGATGGCTTATCTTTATAAAATGAATTGGAAAGGCATCAAAAGGACGCTGCAGAAGGCTGGAGCTCCCACCACAGCGGAGGAGCTTGGAGTGGAACCTGAATCTGTTGTGGAGGCTTTGGTGCGAGCGTGCACGATTCGTTCCGACCGGTACACGCTTTTGGAGGAAAAAAGGTTGAGTCATGATTCCGCTGAGAAGCTTGCTAAGGTCACCGGCGTAATAGATTAGGCTTGGATGAGAAGCGTGGAAAGGAGAAAATAATCGCGGTTAGTTGCTTTTCTGTTCGGGCTGTTCTGCGCTGGTTTCCCGTTTTTTGAACGTTTCAACGAACTTCACTGTTTTCATCTCTGGAAGATATCTCTGTATGTCTAGGGCGATGCCTCGCTTTGCGAGTTGTATCCCTTCCACGTAGAAGGCTTCTTCGGGCATTTTTACCGTAACGTTTGTTTTTCCTATTTTAGAATCAAATTTCTCAGCTTCAACCGCGGGTATTCTGCGGTGGATGAGGGCCGCGATTTTTTCGGTGTTCGTTTTGAGTTTTTTTTCGACGGTGACTTCGTAGACTAGGGTTTTGCCGGCTAGGGGTGGGTTGAAGTCTAGTTGAACTCTTCCGGATCCCATGGTTCTTACTGTGGCGAGTTTTCCGTCGTATTCAATTTGCATTCCCAGTTTGGGGGTTATTCCGCGGGCTGCTAGTCGTCTAAGTGGAACAAGCCTTACTTTTTCTGGGTCTCGGTTTCCGAAGGCTTTTTCTGGCGGTATCTCAACCGAGTCTTTTTTCTTGATTCTAAATTTCTGGAGGGCTTCGTCTAGAGCTTTTAGCACCCAGCCTTCTCCGACGACGACTAGTCTGGGCTCGTAGACTTCTCCTTCTTTGTAGAGTTTTTCTTTTTTCGCTACTTCTTCCTTGGTGGTGTCGAAGACTTCTCCTGTTTCTTTGACTTTGCTTGTGTAGTTGATGAAGATGAATTCGCCTTTTTTGATGGGCATTCTTATCCTCTCATGACATGGCTTCTTTGTTGTGTTTTGACTTTAACTTTATTCATAAATGTTGTGTCTCCCTT
>JACUTO010000122.1 GCA_014859755.1 Candidatus Bathyarchaeota archaeon | reverse complement strand
TGCCAACGAATCAGGATCTTTCTCAAGGCGTACGCTTACTAACAGGTGAACGAATATTGTCCAATGCGGGTACTCGGCACATTCTCGGCGAAGAAGCTCTTCGAACAGTTATTGTTTGGAAACTTCGATCATCTTCGGCTGTCAAACAAGCGCTGAAAAGCTTCAACGGTCTGCTGGAAGCGGGAGCAAAAAGTGGGAGTTGGTGTTGCTACACATGTACCGTATCTTTCCTTAGGACCTTAGCAGTGGCTAAGCCCGATAAGTGGGATAGGATTCTGGAAAAAGGCGTAAATAGATTAAAGAAGGCAAGGACGCCCGATGGCAGATGGCACGACTTTCCTTTCTACTACACGTTGCTAACTCTTTCTGAGATGAACATACCTTCCGCACGAGCCGAGTTAAGACACGCCAGCAAAATAGCTGAAAGACTTTTGAAAAGATACCGCAGTGATGACAGGATATCACGTTTCAGAAGGTTGGGATTGGAAGTAGCGTTGAATGTTGTTTAGCTTTCCTTTAGAAGGAGTTCACACATGTTTCTTGGCTTATGTGGGGATTCTGTTAAGTCTTCGAGTGAAGAGTGCTCAGAGCTGGGTTTATTCATCATCAATCCCCATCAGATCTCAAATAGACTTTATTTCATCATCGCCACCAAAAAGGGACTAACTACAACTAAGATTGAACGCAACAAGTCAAGAGAACTTTGCTAATTATTTCCTTATTTTCAATCTCAAATGTTCCACACTAATAATTTGTATGTTCTCCATATAAATTTTCAGAAAGTGTCTGATAATATACCTACTGATAAGTTATCTCCCGCAAACCCCATTTTCTCTGCTTTTCGATTCACATATATTCTTATCCATACGAATCCTTTTTATGCAAGGTTTTGATTTTTTGTATATATGGCTTTCAACCCTGATTTTTCTGGTTATCAAGTTATGTTGCCATTCATCGAGGAAGCGAAAGCTTCTCAGATCCCATCAAAAGATGTTCTACAATCTATCAAAGAAAACTCTGCTATGTCTGGTGTGTTCAGGTTTATGAAAGAGGAATATGGAGTCTCTATCGATGTCTTCTTAAAAGTCATTTACGATGCTTTTTCTCATAGATGGAAGGACAAGACACCTGCAAATAAATATGTAAGTAGTCTGAAGCAGACCTATGATTGGTGTTGCAGGAATTGGGATTTGGTGGCGACTTCAGTTGATTCTCTGAAGTCTACTGATCTTGAAGCTATAGTTAAGGAGCAATGTCTTCAGTATCTTCCTAACAATGTTGTGTTTCCTGACTTGACCGTATATTTTGTGTTTAATGGTTGTGACGGGCGTGGTTTTAAGTCTGAAATTTACATGGATATCACTCTGTGTGCGATCTTGGGAAAAGAGAAGTGTGTCAGTTTGCTGGCACATGAATATCATCATTCCTGTAGAGCTAATTTCGCTTTACGATGTTCTAATCCAAAATGGAAGAATGCCTTTGAAACTCTCTCTTGTCTTGAAAGCGAAGGTGTAGCCGATAAAATCTATAATTTAGGTGGAGTGTTGCCAGACAATGATTACCCACCCCTCAGACAGCTGATCAAAAAACGAAAAGAAATCTATGAAAATGCGCCCAAGCACCTTGCTGAAGTGGAGAAGGGAATTCTAACTGATGTGGCACCACGAAAAACCTTCAGTGAAGGTTCAAATCACCCTTTGGGGAATTACATGGCCGACCTAATTGAACGAAGGTTTGGCAGAACACTGCTTGTTGATTGTGTTGGTGATCCACTTAAGTTTCTCAAAACTTATAACGAAGCAGCTAAACAGGAGAAAAGGGATGAGGCTGGTATATTTGTCTTTTCTAAGGTCGTGATATACAAACTGGGGCAAATCATGGAGGATCTATGACCATATGTACCACAAGGCTGTTCTTGGCTGGCATCGAGATTGGGATTTGACCCCTCCCACAGTGGAGATATCTCCCGAAAACGCAACACCGAAAACCCTAGATCTTTTTTCTATCATTCATCGCTCGTAAATGCAACAGAACCTGTGTGGAGAATCTTTAATAGCATCGATCATTGCTCAGTAAGAAGGAGATGCCATAAAGAACAATCCTGTTATTCAAACAATGCTTGATCACAAGTCAATCCGAAAATATACGGATGAATCGCCCTCTGATGGGGTGATAGAGACAATTGCCAGGGCAGGTCAACAGGCACCTTTCGCTTCTCAACTTTACAGCGTGCTATTGTCACGAAACAAAGAGCGAAATCCTTACAAGGCGCCGCTTTTGTTCACGATTTGTGTTGATTCCCATAAATTCGAACTCATCATGGCTAAAAGGAACTGGAAGTTGGTCGCTAACGATCTTTCACTGTTGCTCTTTGGGATTCAAGATGCGGCTTTGATGGCGGAAAACATGGTTATTACAGGAAGAAGTCTGGGACTTGGAAGCTGCTTCCTCGGAAGTGCACCATACAGAGCTGAGAAAATTTCAGAAGAGTATGACTTGCCTAAGAGGGTGTTCCCTCTGGTACAATTAGCTATGGGCTATCCAGCAGAAGACCCGCCGACACGACCACGTTACCCTATGGAATTCGCTCTTTTCGAAGATAAATATCCCAAGCTAGATCAAGACACGATTTCAAAAGCCATGCGGGAAATGGATAATGGATACTTTGCCCAAGACTACTACCGTAACCTAAACGCAAAAATACCGTTAGAAGGAGACCGTGAAGAGACGTTCACCTATGACAACTATAGTTGGACAGAACACATTTGTAGGAAGTGGGGCCAATGGCATCCAGAACCGAAGAAACTGCTTGAACAATTTGAGAAACGTGGTTTTTTGTATCACGCGAAAAAGACCGAAATGAACACATCATTATTCAAGGCGCGGCGAAAAATAAGGTGACGAATTAAGGCTACTCTTCCTATTTGTCGACTTGATTCAGTTGCTGTTGCGTTTTCCTCACGCGCTATGTCAGTTTGCCGATTTAGTGGTGTTGAATAGTTTGTTTGATCAATTAGAGTGTGCACATTTTATAGATTCGACAATTATTGATTGTGGTTTCACTAAGACTTCTCTAAGTTGGGGATGTTTGAGTAATCCTTTCTGTGTCGGTTTTGGCTCGATAAGCCTTGATACAAACAACCTGCTCCTATAGAGTGCATCGAAATAGTTCGTTAACGTTCTGTGGAAACTTGTCGTTCTAAATGGCTTTGCAAGTCTCTCCATTTTCCATTTGACAGGATACTTGACCGTTTCAAAATATCTTTTTGTCGCGCTTGTTCTCTTTCCATTTGTAATTATCGTTTCGAAACATGGATGAGGGATTGAAAAAACGAATCGACCCCGATTCCTCAAAACCCTTGTCACTTCAGATATTGCCTTTTCATAGTCTTCGATGTCTTGAAGAGACATGAAACAAGTTACGAGGTGAAAATGGTTGCTTGAAAACTTTTTAAGATCGGCAGCGTTCAAAACACGGTATTGTATGCCCAGCTTCTCTTTTGCTTCTTGTCGTCTTGCTAGTTCTATCAGTTTTTCTGAGAAGTCTACACCGGTTACTTTGGCGCCTTTTCTCGCTAGAATTCTTGTGTTGTATCCCTCTCCACACGCCAAGTCTAATACAATTCGACCTCTTACATCTCCTATTAATTTAAAAGTCGCAGGGTTGTTGAGTTCATCTCTGTAGTAATCCTTGCCTTTCCTCACAAAGTCTACCCAAGATTCTGCAGCATCATTCCATTCTTTCTTTATGATCTCTTTCTTACCCAAGAACTATCCCTCATTCTCTTCGCGCACATAACAGAGTAAGCACTCATTCTAAAAATTAGTTTCGCGGGCGTGTTTCATAATCAAAAAGTTCTTTAATCGAAAGTAAGAAGTTTTCCGAGAGTTGGTGAGATGTTGCAAGCCAGATCTGCAGAAGAAGCAGAGTATGAAGAGGCCTTCACGATGACGCAAGAGGCCTTCAGAAAAGCTACAGGTGGACGTTCAACAGGTGAACTTGAACGCAATATAGTTGAAGCTACAGTTGCGGCTGATCCAAACTTTCGCAAAGGAGACTTGAGAATCGTTGAAGCAGAAGGCAAAATCGTCAGCATGATGCTTATCATAAGACGTCAAGTGAGAATCGGCAAGGCAATAGTTAACAACGCTATAGTTTCTCCAGTTGCGACTCGTGTAGGCCATGAAAAGAAAGGTTACTGCAGCTTAGTCATGCGAAACGCGATAAACTACATGAAACAGCAAGAATTCGACATCACAACTCTTTGGGGGCACCCTTGGCTATACACTCATTATGGATATTCGCCAGCCATGGTAAGCCCAAGCGTGGCAATAAAGCCGGAAAGGTGCCACACAACTGAAGTTAAAGACACGTTTACAATACAGTCTTATGAAGAAACACAAGCAAAAGCAGTCACAGGCATATATCACCAGAACACCGTCAACCAAGTATTGGCAGTAATAAGAAACCCCGAACCATTCGAATGGAAGGTTCACAGTCCAAACGTCAAATTCCACACGGTAATTGACAAAAAAGGTAGAGTTATAGGTTACTTTGTAATCAGTCAAACCGCTCCGTCAGGCAGAAACCTACTGGAAATCGGAGTTGCTAATAGGGAAGCGTGCAAAATAATCTTCAACAAATTGCTAGACTACGCAAAAGGAAAGAAACTGGCTGAACTAATCTGTCCAATGAGCCCACAACATCCATTCGCGCAATTCGCATATTGGCAAAACGCGGAACTTAGAACAACAATGGCCAGTGGTGCTGGGTTCGGACGGATTCTGAACATGACCACTTTATTTGATAAAATGAAAAAGGAACTTGAAAGCCGGTTGAATCATTCAGAGTTTTGCAATAAGACGCTATCACTAGCCGTAGAAACGGGGAAAGAAACAATAACCTTTCTGATTAATGATGGAGAAATCACAGTTTCAACTGAACGAGAGAAAGTA
>JACUTO010000121.1 GCA_014859755.1 Candidatus Bathyarchaeota archaeon | reverse complement strand
TCCTCTGTGCTTGAGGCGAACCTGCACCGTGCATCGACTCGATTTGATATCCAATAGCTCCGAGACCCATTGATATATTCTCTATAAGCCTAAGCATTCGCAACCTGGACTCCGTTGGGATCTCCTTCCGACCCTTTAAGTATTTGTTCATATATTTTCCGATTTCTGGATTTTTGAGATCCTTCTCCGATGGCAAAGTCACTAATAGACCACCCGCGATGTCTTCTGCTAATCTGACTATCTCATAGGGAAACCGGGTTACATTCTGTTTGCAAATGTTTGATAACAGAATGTTAACTAGATAAGTTCCTGAGGGTGTCTTATACCCCTCAGCTGAACAGGCTATTCCGCAAGCATATATCGTTTCGTTCAAATGGTTCATTTCAACGATTTTGTCTCTTATGTGCGATGCTGTTGCCACCCCGTTATACTCGGCGATGGTTGCTGCCGCTCCAATCAGGACATCTCCAACGCCTGCTTTACACCCGCCATAGCTTTGTCTATGGTAAGCTGAGAATCTGTTAACGATTGGCCACGCAAATTCATGTTCTCCTGCCATAAACACTCTTTCCCATGGTACAAACACGTCATCAAAAATAATCATCGCTTCTTGTCCGCCATATCTTGCATTTCCCAAATCGATCTCTGCATCTTCAAGTTTTCTTAAATCGCAGGATTGTCTACCGTAAATGTAGATCAATCCTTCAGTATCGCTTGGAATCGCGAAGGACACCGCATAATCTTTATCTTCCTCACGCATCGTTCGAGTTGGCATAACGATTACCTCATGAGAGTTCACCGCGCCTGTTTGATGGACTTTTGAACCCCTTACAACAATTCCATCGTCCCTTTGTTCGACTGTTCTCATGTATAGGTCTGGATCTGCTTGCTGACTTGGTCTTAGACTCCTATCCCCCTTTGGATCCGTCATTGCGCCACAGCACACTAAATCATTTCCTTGAACATGTTTCAGGTAATCAGTGAATCTTTTGTAATACTCGGTTCCAAGCTTTTGATCCATTTCAAATGTAACGCATGAAAGAGCGTTGAGTGAGTCCATCCCGACGCATCGCTGGAAACAAATGCCTGTCTTTTGACCCAATAGCCTCAACAGTTTCACTTTTTTAACGAGGTCTTGAGTACTCTGATGTATATGAGTGAATCGATTAATCTTCTCTCCTGTCAGGTGCGATGTTGCAGTTGCTAGGTCTTCATACTTCGGATCGTTCGCAACATCATAGGTCACAGCAACAGAATTAATCGATGGCCTAATAATCGGGTGGTCAACAGGGTTTTCCACCTTCTCCCCAAACAAATACACCTTAATTTTTCTTTTACGCAGGCTCTCTACATACTCCTTGCCTGTCTTTATCGTCATTTAAAACGCCCCTTTTCATTACCTAACGTTTGCTCTCCATTTAAACCTTCATTTGGAGAACCATTCTCTTCTTAAACTATATTCAACATTCAAAAACAACTTACAACTTAACGATACACTCATTTTTATGTTTTTTGCGGGCGTGCAATCTTCGACAAACCTGTTTAGGTGCACATAGTTTGGGTTCCCCGCTTTTTCAAGCCTATAAGTACCGATTCGAGCAATATCCTGAGGCTTACGAGACACAAGGTTTGTATATCTTTAGGTTCTTGCTTCCAGAAACGTATTCAATGATTCTCCGCCGCTCTAACTCTTTAAGGAAATTCTTTGCCACGCTTAGACGTAGATCAAAACGCGAAGCCACGGTGTAAGGCGTGAGAGCCTTCATTGTTTTCAGTCCACCGATAACCTTTTTGCTCTTGAGGTCGGGCAGAGTTAACCCTAGGCTTTTCTTTTCGGTGGTTGATCTCCCTGATTTGCGTTCTTTTCGCTGCTGATCCTTTCTCGACTGTATTCTCGCCATTTGCTTGAGGGTGAGCCTCTTCTTTCCGCCGCCCATGTTCTTCTCTCCAAGAGTTTTGAAAAGAGTGGTTCCTTATAGACTTTCCTTACCTTACGCCACCGCTCCTATTTCTAACTTATGTTTTATCCTCCACTCCTCTATTGGAATTCCGAGTCGCTCCTCAATTTTGGGTCTGTGGATTGAGTTCATGGTGCAGAATGGAATGATTCTGCCGTCGGGCACGGCGTAGTGTATGCAGCATCTTTGAACTCTTTCCAAGTCGAAGTTGTAGGGGTCCATAAAATGCATAGAGGAAATTAGCAGCATTTTCCTGTGAAGTTCGCCCAAGGATTCGTAGGAGCCTGTTTTCAAAATGGGCAAAAGATACTTTCTCAACAAACGAAACTTGATGTGACGCAGTGCCCCTATCAAGCGCATCTTCGCTCTTCCTCCATGCCCCTTGATAGCTTCTTCGTAAACCTTCCCCATGCTTTTCATGAACTTCTCAACGTTGCCATACCGAGTGATTGGAAACATCTCACCGTCTTCAACAAAGACGTAGGTTGCCATACCACAGTGAGGGTGAGCCGTGAACTCCACGTAACGTTCGTTTTGCAGGGCGCCAACTGCTCGAGATATGGGAACAACAGCAGGCACCGGATAGAAATCGGAGACCTTTATTTTTCCTTCCGTTTGTTCCTCGCAAAGCCTCATGAAGTCGGGGATTGTTATGCGCATTTTGGCTCTCTCTTGTTCAGGAAGTCTACCGCAGAGGGATACCGGTTGAACGTTTACACATCGAACCAAATCGAAGTTTTGAATCGCAAATCGAATAATGTCTCCGAGCTGGTGATCGTTGACCCCCTTGACCAAAGTAACCACTAAAACTATGCTTTCCAGTCCTGCTTCACGACAGTTTTCAATAGCCTTCATTTTTACGTCGAGAAGATCGGCTCCACGTGTGAACTTATAAACGTCAGAGGTTAAACCGTCGAACTGTAAATACACTGTGCTCATTCCAGCTTCCATCAGACCACGACAGTAGTCTACGCTTTGCGCGAGGCGGAGACCATTCGTGTTGACTTCTACGTGATGAAATCCAAGTTCTTTTGCCGCCCGTATGAGTTCGAAGAGGTCTCGCCGAATTGTAGGCTCTCCCCCTGAAAACTGTAGGGCTGGTGGGGGCACAGGATCGTTGCGTCTTAAGTTTTCAAGCATCTCTATGATCTGTTCTTTTGAAGGCTCGTAGACGTATCCTGCTGCGGCGGCGTTGGCGAAACAGACTGGACATTTAAGGTTGCATCGGTTGGTTACGTCGATGATGGCTAGGGCTGTGTGAGACTTGTGTTGGGGGCAAATGCCGCAGTCGAGGGGGCAGTCCAGTTTCGTTGTGGTGCGGGGGTTTCGAAGTCCATCGCCATCACATCTGAACCGTTCGGCTCGCTGGTATTGTTCATAATCTGACCAGTAGACATCCTGAAACTTTCCGTGTTCTGGGCACTCCTTCTCTATGTAGACTTTGTTGTCTTTTTCGAAGATGGTGGCGTCTAGGACTTTGAAGCATTCGGGACATATGGTTTTTGTTTCTTTGATGACTTGCATTTTGACACCACTGAGAGGTGTAATATTTTTAGGCTAGTTATATAACGTATAAGAAGGTTTCCAAACGTTTCATAAGGTGAGAAAGGTTGTCTACGTCTGTTAGCGAGGAAGCAAGGAAGGTTTTGCGTGAGGTGGGATTAACCGACTACGAGACTAGGGCGTATTTGATCTTGCTTGAACGGGGTGTTATGACTGCCAGCGAGGTTAGTGAGCATGGAAGTGTCCCCTATTCTAAGGTTTACGAAACTCTAAACTCGCTGGAGAGAAAGGGTTGGATCGAGACTGAGAGAGGTAGACCCAGTCGTTACTTTCCAAAGGCTCCTTCTGAGGCTTTGGAGGCTGCTAGGCTGCGACTGGAAGATATGGTGAGTGGTTGGAGGCGTGTTATTTTGGGGGAGCTTCAGCCTTTGTATGAACGGAGGGAGCTGCTGGAGAAACCCGACATTTGGATTTTGCGCGGCGAATTTAGCGTTTTGGCGAAGTTAAGGGAAATGTTGAGTGGTGCTAGGAAAGAGTTGATGGTTGCGGCGCCTGTGTTTGCGAAGGGTTTTGTGGATGCTGTTGTTTCCATGTTGGGCCAGTTGCGGGATAGCGGGGTTAATGTTCACGTTATGGTTACTAGGGATTGGGATGTTGAGAAGATTGCTAAAGTTGGGGAGTTTAGGGTTCGGGAGGGTATGTTTGGGGGCGGAGTGGTAGTGGATAGTAGGGAGGCTTTGCTTTTTCTTGGAGAAGATAAGCCTACGTTGGTTATTTGGTCGAATCACATGGGTTTAGTGAAGTTTGCTAGAGACTATTTTCAGTATTTATGGTCTTCTTCAGAGGAATTGCCTTAGCTAAGATTTGAAGAATGTTCTTATTTGAAGGAGGTCTTTCATGGTGTTGAGGGTGAACCACATTCCATGGTAGGTGTATCCTTGAAGCATTTTTTTGTCTGCTAGTCTTTGCATGGCAGTGAATTCGAAGTCGCCTTTGTCTGGGAAGAATTTTTCTACCACCGCTTTTTTGAATACGTGGTGACCGGCGCTGACGTAGAAGTCGAGGGTTGACCTCTGCTGGAATCTGACGATGTTTATTCCGTTTTGGAGGGTTACTCTTCCGAAGGGTAGGGTTGGTTTGGCTAGGAGAACTCCTGCTCCCTTACCTGCGTAGTCGAAGAGCTCGTTGGGGTCATAGAAGACGATGTCGTCTAGGTTCATGACGTAGGCTATGTTTCCTCGGATTTGGTTGAAGGCTTTCTTGGTAGCCCCGCCTGTTCCTAGGGTGTCTTTTTCGAGGGAGTATCTGACGGGTTGTTTTGTGAGGTCTGCTCTGTTGGACGCTACGATTATGTTTTCGAAGCCGTGGGATTGAAGCCAGCTTATCTGGTGGTCTATTAGGGTTTGTTTGTTTATTTTTAAAAGAGGCTTTGGAACCCATGTGGCTGGTTTGAGTCTCCATCCTTCTCCTCCGGCTAAGATTATTGCTTCTTTCATTTGA
>JACUTO010000120.1 GCA_014859755.1 Candidatus Bathyarchaeota archaeon | reverse complement strand
GGAACAATAACTAGAGTGAAAGACGTGAGTCCAACGAGCGGCATGTGTCCCCTATGCATTAGAGATTGCTCCTTCTTATGCGAAGTAGGGTTGTCCACCTTCAGGGGAAGGGAAGCCCTTTACCCAGAGCCGGTCCAATTTGGATACAGCACAGCCAGCGCCCTAAAGGACTTTCGCCTAGACTGGTCCGACTTCAACATCCAATCAGCTCTCTTCAAAGCCGAGGGAATAGAAGCAGACTCCGAACAGGCGATGTTCCAAAATGTAAACGTGGAAAGCAAAGTTGCGGGCATTCCATTGAAAATTCCCATTCTAACAGGAGCCTTCGGATCCACTGAAGTGGCTAGACTAAACTGGGAAGGCTTAGCCATAGGCGCAGCGCTTGCAGGAGTTATCATAACCATTGGAGAAAACGTATGCGGAATGGACCCTGAATCAAAAATCACAAGGGGCAAGGTAACCTACTCGAAGGAACTGAAACGTAGAGTTGAAACTTTCCGAAAATTCTGGGACGGAAAATACGGTGACGTTGCGGTTCAAACAAACGTCGAAGATCAAAGACTGGGAGTAGACGTCTACGCCTTGTCGAAACTGGAAGTAAACATAATCGAGAGAAAATGGGGGCAAGGAGCCAAAGGTATAGGCGGAGAAGTTAGGATAAGAGACTTAGAAGAAGCCATCATGCTGAAAAAGCGGGGATACTTCCTATTCCCAGACCCCGAAGACAAAACAGTTCAAGAGGCCTTCAAAGAGGGAATATTCCAATCCTTCGAGAGACACAGCCGAGTCGGCATCCCCACAGAAAAAGGATTTCTAGAAGACATCGACTGGCTGAGAAGCCAAGGAGCCGAACACGTGATCCTAAAGACAGGCGCCTACAGACCATCCGCAGTTGCGTTCACAATGAAACTAGCCTCCGAAGCCAAAATAGAAGCCGTCACCTTCGACGGCGCCGGAGGCGGGACAGGTATGAGTCCAGTGCCAATGATGGATGAAATGAGCACTCCAACGGTTTACCTAGAGACTCAGGTTTTGAAGTGCGCAGAAATTTTGAGAAAAAAGGGTAGACACGTACCTGACATCATAATAGCTGGCGGTTTCATAAAAGAGTCACAAATGTTCAAAGCTATGGCGATGAGTAACTTCGGCGAAGGACCTTACGTAAAGGCTGTTTTGATGGCAAGGGCACCCCTCCTCGCGGTCATGAAATCGTCATACTTCGCGGAACTGTCTAAAAAAGGTAAGCTACCGAAAACGTTTGCAGAACGATACGGCACAACACCCGACAAATTCTTCATCACAGCGCCTGAACTGAAGGCAACGTATGGAAAAAGATTCAAGGAGATTCCTTGGGAAGCAGTTGGCCTCTACACATATCTGAATGAGAGGATTAAGGTTGGGTTGATGCAGCTGATGGCTGGGGCAAGAAAATGGAAACTGGACCTACTTGACAGAAAAGACCTTGTTGCGCTGACGGAAAGAGCGGCGAAGGTTACTGGAATCCCACTAGTGGAAGAAGCAGAGGAAGAAGCCATCGAAAGAATCCTAAGTTAACCTATTCTTCTCTTTTCATAATCTCTTCTGCGGCGATGACCCCTGAAGCAGACGCTTGGACGAGACCCCTACTTACCCCAGCCCCATCGCCTATTGTAAACAAATTACGAATTTTTGTTTCTAGGCAATCGCTCAATTCGAGTCTTGAAGAATAGAATTTTACCTCTACGCCGTACAGTAACGTGTCTTTTGAATATATCCCTGGAGCAACCTGATCCAAAGCTTGAAGCATTTCACGGATATCCGCTAAGTATCGATAGGGTAAGACAAAGCTGAGGTCGCCTGGCGTAGCACTCTTAAGCGTCGGGACAACCAAGCTTCTTTTTATCCGCTCCTCGGTTGATCGTCGTCCAACTTCAAAGTCGCCCAGCCTTTGAACGATCACACCTCCGCTGAGAAGGTTTGTGAGCCTTGCAAGGTATTTTCCATAGGCGATGGGTTCACGGAAGGGCTCTGTGAAAGAGGTGCTGACCAAAATGGCGAAGTTGGTATTTCCAGTTTTCCTCTCAGCGTAACTCTGACCGTTTACCGTTAATACACCATTATACGATTCAGTAATGACTTCTCCCAGAGGCGCAACGCAAAACGTTCTCACCTGGTCGTCAAAGGACTTAGAATAGTAAATAAACTTGGGTTCATACAAAGCCTGTGTTAGTTCCTCCATAATTGAGGCTTGAACCTCAACCCTAACGCCTACATCCACAGGGTTGTTTAACGTTTTCAAACCCAAAGACTCTGCCTCAAACTTCAACCATTCAGCTCCGCTTCTACCAGGGGCTACAATCACGTATTTCCCGTAAAATTTTTCACCTGTCGTAGTTTCAACTCCTTCGACCCCATCTTTTTTAACCAGAAGGCTTTTCACATCTGTTTTGGTTCGAATATCAACCCTGTCTTTAAGGTGACGACGCATTTTGCGGAGGGTTTGGGCGCACTTTTCGGTGCCCATGTGGCGCACTTTTTGCGGGATAAGCTTCAACCCAGCGAAGGATGCTCTTCGTGCGATTTCATCAATTTTATCGGGGTCGACTCCATAAAGGTGCTTAATTGCCCCGAACTTCAGATATACGCTGTCCACGTAGTTTACTAGGGCGCCGAGTTTTTCCTTGGTGCAATATTCGTTGAGCCACCCGCCAACCTCGGTGGATAGGGTAAGTTTTCCATCGCTGAAGGCGCCGGCGCCGCCCCATCCTGATAACAACGAACAAGGGTCACAGTTTATGCATCCTAGACCTCTGTTCGCTGGACACTTACGTTGATTGATGTCTGGACCCTTCTCGATCATAAGAATATTTAATTCCGTTTTGTCAGCCAGTTCAAGAGCGGAGAAGATTCCAGCCGGACCGGCGCCAATGATTATGACATCAAATTTCAAGAAGCATCCTCCGGAAACCCAAAACTACATGTTACAGGTGCAATATATGTTTTAGCTAGAGGCTCAACCGAAGACTTCTATTCATTTGCAGAGTGAACGGTCAGAGAAGGAGAGGGTTAACAGAGAGGTAAGATGAAATTTTGAAGCAACTTTTTTAAGTCGAATATAAAATGGAGTTTCGTAGGAAGCTATCTATCATGAAGGTTGGAATAGTTGGTTGCGGGGACGTGTCTGGGCTTCATGTGAATGCGTGGAGAGACGTAGGGGCGTCCGTAACCGCTGTCTGTGACATAAATGAAAAAACTGCCATGCAATTTGCCGAAAAATGGAGAATCCCTTCTCGCCATACTAGCTTCTCTGAGATGCTTCAAAGCGAAGACCTGTTCGCTATTTCAATCTGTACTCCTCCCCAATTTCACGCGAATCTAGCTATAGAGGCTCTGGAGTCTGGATGTCACGTGGTCGTGGAAAAACCCTTCACTGTGACGACTAAAGAGGCGGATAAAGTTATGGATACGCTTCAAAATTCATCAGCGAGGCTCACGGTAATTCATAGTCAACTCTTTGAGCCGTCAATGTTACGTGTAATGAAGCGAATTAAAGCAGGGGCCATAGGGCGAATCGTTGGAATGAACGTTGGGATTTTGCACAGTAATGATGAACCAATGGCATCAGATAGAAATCATTGGTGTTATAGACTTCCAGGCGGCAGATTTGGAGAAAATTTACCCCATCCAGTATATCTTCTCCAAGCTTTTTTAGGAAAATTGAAAGTCAAGTCCGTTTTCACTGACAAACTAGGGTCTTGTCCATGGATGCCCTTCGATGAATTGAGAGTAATTTTAGAGGCTGATGAAAAAAAGATTGGAACCATTTATATCAGCTTTAACGCTCCGGGATCCCAGAAAACTGATGTCTATACAGACATCTACGGCACTGGAGGTGCCATGCAAGCCGGAATCTATCCTGTTAGCAGTTTAATTGTAACGAAGCCCGGACGCGGAATATGGCTCGCCGAGAATGTCATCCACCAAATCAAAATAGGGCTTTCATACCTGAGCACCATCTTAGCTAAACAGAAAGGACCCAGAAGTTTTAGCGCTACGCACGCGCTAATCATCAGGTCATTTGTGGAAAGCATCTTTGGTAACGGAGAACCCCTAATCACACCTGAAATGGGATATGAGACCGTACATGTCGTTGAACAGATATGTAGACAAATAGAGAAGATCTCAGTTTCTAAGAATTAACCATAAAACGTCAGGTAACTGCATGCGATCTTCGACGGCTAGGTTTCTCAGCCAATATGAAATCCACTTACACTAAACCTCTACTCACGACCCAATGTACTGCTATAAATCCTAGTGGAAGTCTGAACCACACCCATAGAACCCTTATTAGGACGGTTGCCGCGGCGCTGACGGCGGCAGCTTGCGGCCCTAAGAGGGCAATGTAAAGGGTGGTCATGACAATCTCGATGAACCCTACTTCACCAGGCAACATAGTGGGGACGCTTTGAAGGCTACGACTAATGGAATACACGATTGTTAGTAGGACAAAGCTAACTGGGTAGCCAAGAGAAAAAAAGACTAAATAGGATATGAGTATACTGAGGAAATAACATACTATAGAAAAAAACACGGGTTGAACTAAGCTTCTTGGATTTCTGCCTAAAACTTCTATCGATTGATGGAAGGCACTCAAAGCTTTTCTTGCCTTAGACCTTAGGCTGGCGAGTTTCAAGCGTCCTCTTGAAACGAAGGTGAAAAAACGTAGCAACAAGTCGACTAGTTTCTGCGTGAGGTCTTTTTTTAGGAATAAGAGGAATATGAAGATCAGCGGAATGGCGGTGCCGACGGTTATGAGTAATATCAAATTCGAAACAAGTGCGTGGAGTTCGTATTGTGTAATGAATAACGAAAGGGAGCAAATAATCAAAGTGCTTAAGGTTACTACCATTGAGAGAATTCTGTGACCCAGAACGGATGCTACAACTTTTCCTGTGTTTTCACCTGACTCTTTGGTCATTAGGTAAGTCT
>JACUTO010000119.1 GCA_014859755.1 Candidatus Bathyarchaeota archaeon | reverse complement strand
TATGAAACGTTCAGAACAGGACGCAAAATAAAGATTGACCATCTGGTGGTAGAACCCATTCACGTTGACCATTCTATTCCTGCTTCCTATGGCTTCATAATTCACACATCCAAAGGCGCAATCGTCTATACTGGAGACCTTAGGGCACATGGTCCTCGAAAAGAGATGACGGAAGAATTTGCGGAAAAAGCCCGCGAATCTGAGCCCATAGCGATGATAAGTGAAGGAACCAGAATGGTTGAAGTGGAAAAGAGAAAGAACTACTCCGAATTGGAAGTAGAGAAACTAAGCAACGAAATCGTTTCTGCAACAAAAAAGATAGTGTTCGTTACCCATTACGGGCGAGATATGGATAGGTTCAGAACATTCTACAACGTGGCTAAGAACAATGACAGAAAAATCGTCATATCCCCGAAAACCGCTCATCTATTAAGCAAGCTTGTAGAGGATAAACGCCTCCACCTTCCAGACCCCATGAAAGATGAGACCATCCTAGTTTATTACAAGAGGAAAAAAACCGGGAGTTTTCAAGAGAAAGACTACTACGTTTGGGAGCGGGAGTTCATGGACAAGATGGTGAATTACGAATTTGTGCACGAACATCAAAGCCGAATAGTTATGGACCTAGATTTCTACCAATTCGCAGAACTCATCGACATAAGGCAAGATCCGGACAGTCATTTTATTCACAGCATGAGCGAACCCTACAGTGAAGAAGACATCGAAGACGCAGTTATGCACAATTGGCTGAGGCACTTCAAAATCAAATTTCACCAACTCCATGCTTCCGGCCACATGAACAGACGTCGACTAACAGACCTCATCAACCACATCGAACCGAAACAGATTTTCCCGATACACACAGAAAACCCGAAACTGTTCAAAAAAATAAACGAACACGCACACTTAGTCAAATACGGAAAAAGGTACACGATTTGAGGTGGAATATGCTTTTCAGAGAAGTTCGCTGAAAGATTGAAGTTCGCTTTCAGATATCCACTTCTCGTCTCTTAACTCTCCCAATCCTCTTTTAATGCCTATACGCAGCTCTGTTGTTCGTAAGATGTTGGCTTTGATTCCAGCGTCGCTTATCTCTTTTTCAAACACGGGATTTTCTCCGGTTAGGATCACAAGTTGGTTAAGAAGCGCTGTTATGGCTTTTGAACGAGGTTGAAGAAAAGATTTCATTTTTGTGACGCCGAAAACGCCCTTCAATTTTGTCAAGATCCCCATGCTACCTACGATGGATGGAGGATACACAACATATCTTTTCTTCAATTCCGTTTCGTAACAAACAAAGTAAAGAGGCAAGTATACAAGCGCGTACTCTTCTCTTCTTCTTGGCGTGCCTATGCTGTCAAGCTCATTTAAGGCCGCCTTTTTTGACTCAACCATCTCATTCATTTGATTTATGATGGAGGAAGTCGTATCCTTTAGCGACGTCATTTCTTGTTGTTTCATTCTGATTCTGGCCTCCCGTGAAGCCTCAAGCTCTCTAAGAACCTTCATGGCTTCTTCGATGCGGGTGTCCCGCTTTGTCCTCCGTTTAGATATTTCAAGTTTCTTAGCGGTTTCAACATCCTCTATTTTTCTGTCTACATCCCTGATGTTTCTCTCTAAAGTAGGAATCTTTTTCCTGATTTTTTCAAGCTTCTGGCTCCATTGAATCTCGGCGCCCTCGTCTTTGCGAAGCCTACAAGATTTTATTTCAGCCTCACAACGGTCAATTTCAGCTGTTAGGCGTTCCTGCATTCTTTCAAATTTAACGCGATCTTTGTGGAGAGGTCGGAGTTGCCTTTCGAATCTTTTGGATATCCTAGTGATTTCTTCATCATACCTCTCTTGAATTTGCTGTGTCCGTTCTGTTACTCTGGGCTTAACCTGCTCAATTTTTTGGTCAAACTTCTTTCGAATTTCCTTGATTTCTTCGCGAAGGGCTTTCACCTGTTCTGTAGTCCGTATACTGAGTAATTTCATACTTTTACCTAGGTTTTTGATGTCCCCCTTCAATCTGGCTCTCAAATCTGAAAGCTCTTCGACGGAAGCTGAGATCTCGGATTCGCCGATGGTGGGAGATAAAACCGCTTTGGCAGTTACAGGTTTTTCAATTTCCTCCACTTCTGAAAGATAGGCGACAAAATCTTGTATGAAGTCGGTATCTGCAATGAAGCCTTCTATGGTTTTCTCCTCTTTGCCAGCGAAATTTTGAAAGTAACTGGCATTTTGGGAAAGAGCCACGAAATAGGCTTCACGTGTTTTCGCGCTTCCTTGAATATCATTGTCAAAGGCCTTGATATCCGGCAGTATGTCATAGGACAATGTGTGTTTTGTGACACCAAGTCCGTCAAAGAGTAAGGTTCTTCCCCTCCAAGGAACCAACAATAGGGGATAACAAGCTTCAGCTATGAAAACCAGTTTCTGAGCTGGCTTTTTCAAAATGCGCCCTTCACCTTTTTCCCTATCCGATTCAGCTAGGTAGAAAATAGCTGCCATCTCCATATCCTTCGTAAAGGCTGTGACTCGATCCTCCGCGGGGACAGCAAAGGGGAGAATAAGTTTCGTCACTCGTTTAGGCATGTTGTCCACCGTTTTCAACGCATATTGATTATATGAAATCTACCAATTTAAATGACTTATGAATAACCGCTACCTCCTATTTTGTGTCTCGTTTTACCCTAGGAGGTTCTTTGACGAAGATTAGTAGGAGCGCTAGTGCTGCTAAGCCGAGGATTCCGCTGATGAAGAAGGGGAGCCCTATCCCTCTTACATTAAAGTCAGCGGGCCACGTGACTCTGAAAACTTCGTATCTGTATAGGTCATATAACCATGTTCCTAAGATTGGTCCAATGATCATACCTAGATTAAAGAAGGCTTGTAGTCTTCCGAAGAGTTTACCCCTGATCTTAGCTGGTACTAAGTCAGCTCTTAGCGCTCTGCTTGCTGGCATAGCAACGTTATGACCCATAGACCTGAAGACCATTAACCCAGCTGCAGAATTTATGTCGGAGACGAATGGCATAACCAAGGTGGACAGGCGTGACGAGGAGCTTCCGAAGGCTATGACCGGTTTCCTTCCAATCCTATCCGCCAATTTTCCAGCGAAAAAGTTGCCAAGAAGCCCAACGGATCCTGATGCCGTGAGAATAAAACCAATTTGCAGAGTAGTTGCGTTGAAAAGGTCTCCGAAGAAGAGAACTGCAAGGGGAGCAATGAAACCTACTGCAAAACCGTTGGTGAGTTCGACGAAATACAAGATTCTTACGGACAGCAGTCTCCAGCCAGTTAGCTTAACATCGTCTTTTACAATTTCTGAAACCTCTGAACTTTTGGAACTTCCCCTAGTTTCCGTCACTTTCCACGCCACTAAAGCCATCGCAATTGCGGCCAGAAGGGAATCGACGAAAAAGGGTATTCTGTAACTAGTTTCTAGTTCCATCTGGAGCTGATTTTGAGCAAGATGCTGAACGATTCCTCCAAATAGTGGTCCCAGCGTCCAGCCTGCTATTCCAAGGGTTAAGTAAAAACCCAGTGCCTCTCCTCTTCGATGTTTAGGAACTTGATCCACTAATGAGGCTTCTGCAGGTGAGCTGACGGCTGCCGTGGCTATTCCGTTCAGAGCTCTTATCAACAATAGGACAATCCAGCTCTGGATAACGCCTGTTAATATTCCCAGAATGACGTCTGTAAACAATCCTATTTCAATAAGCCTTTTCCGCCCAATTCTGTCAGATAGTCCTCCGAACCTTTCTGAAAGAAGCGCCGTGGTAAGCATAAAAGCCGCTGTGAAAAATCCAACATAGGCAACTGGTGCTCCCAAAGAAATTGCATAATTAGGAAAATATGCCAAAGGAAGGCCGTAGGCCAAGTTTTCTATTAACGAAGAAAGAGAAAGCACTATCACGCTTGTTGAGTAAAGCTTTGAGGCCCGCGCCAAACATTTCCCGCCTATTTATTCTCAATATCAAATTTAGTATAAATATGGCATGCCACGTTTCGTAGCGTTATTATTTCTCCGCGCGCGCACTTAACAAAGAAACAAAATACGACTGTTTTCGACATTCCTTTTTTATATCGGCACAAAGATAACACTTAATGAAATGGAGGAAAGTGTTTGGAAGATATTAGAAAAAGTATGGAGAGGCATGGCATACCCGGAAGAGACTCGTATGAACTGCCGACATCGGAGAAAAGGTTTCCAGACGGATGCCACTATAGGATAGAGATTTCAGGAGTTGAACGCCCTTCAACCCTTGAGGCCTTAATCGACGAAATGGAGAAAAGAAACGTTCCAGTTCACAGACTGATCTCCATGGTTATGGGATCCACCCTTCTCTCGGACGACGAGCTGGAAAGTTTTGCGAAAATGGCGAGAGACGCCAAACTCGAGGTTATTGTGACGCCCGGTCCGAGAACTGCTTGGGACCTCGGGGGGCAGATAAGGACTCCTGAGGGAGCCATTTGTGGAATGCGTTTTAGGGGATCAGACAACCTCGCCTACGTGATAGCTGACATAAAGAGAACAATAGAATTCGGTTTCAGAGGCTTCTTAATTGTAGATGAGGGACTTCTCTGGCTTCTAAGTCAAATGAGGAAAGCGGGAGATATACCGAAAGATGTGGTGTTCAAGGTTTCGATTTTTGCAGGTCACGCAAACCCGGCTGGAGCAAAGGTTTTAGAGATGCTGGGCGCCGACACCTTCAACCCATTGGCAGACCTAACGGTTCCAATGTTGGCGGCTATAAGGAAAGCCGTTGACATACCCATTGATGTGCATGTTTACTTGTTTGATTCATGGGGCGGCTTCAACAGATTTTGGGAAACCCCAGAAATCACGAGAGTCGCTGCACCCTGCTACTACAAGATTGAGCCTGGACCCAGCGTTGGTTCGCTTTATAGGCCTTGGGTAAGCCCAGACCACTTGGCCTTCCTTGCAAGAGAAAAAGTGAAGCAAGCTGAGATCATAATATCCATCATCGAGAA
>JACUTO010000118.1 GCA_014859755.1 Candidatus Bathyarchaeota archaeon | reverse complement strand
AATGTGCGTGAGACTTTCTAGGTCTCCGTGTATGTCTCCAACTATAATTGCTTCGCCTACCGGCGGCACTTCAACGAGCCTGCCAGTTATTCGTAAGTTTCCAACCCGTCTGCTTTCCTTAGCCAACAACTGAGTGCAAATCTCAGTAAGCCGAAGAAACTCGTTGAAGCTTGTCTTCGCAGCCATATCGATTAAGTTAGAAGAATCTTTAACGCTGAAAGCCACCTTCTCCACCAGTTTTCAGAGGTAAGATAAATTGTCGGCTACTTAAAATAGGCTATGTCTAAGCTGTAAGTTTTTATATCCGATGGATTTACAACATTAAATCTTTAAATCTGGCAGGGAGAAGATGATGGAACCTAAGAAACCTCTGAGTTTTGGAAACCTCTTAGCAAAAGTTGTTCTCACCGAAAAATGCGCAGGTTGTTCCGCTTGTGTTTCCGTTTGTCCCGTTGGCTGCTTAGAGTATGTGGAAGGAAAGCCGAAACTGATTAAGAAGTGCGCAAACTGTGGAATCTGCGCGATTGTCTGTCCACAATACGAGTACACTCTGCCAAGCCTAGAAGAATCTGTTTTTGGAAGACAAAGGAAGCCGGAAGAAGAATTTGGTATTTATCGACGCATAGTCATCGCCCAAGCCTGTGATGAGAAGGTTCTTCAAGCCTGCCAAGATGGAGGAGTAGTCACAGCTCTTCTCACATATGCTTTAGAAAAGGAAATAATTGATGGCGCTGCCGTGTCAGGAGTAAGTCAGGATAAGCCGTTCTATCCTGTTCCAAGGCTGGCAACGACTCCAGAAGAGGTTTTGGAGTGTGCCGGAACAAGATACACTTACTCGCCAAATCTCCTTGCTTTCCAGGAGGGCATTGACCAGAACAAAAAGAGGCTAGCCTTTGTAGGTACACCTTGTCAAATTCACGCCTTACGAAAAATTGAGGATCTCCTCCTAGAATATGTTAACCCGTTGCAATTAGCCATCGGATTACTGTGCACCGAGAGTTTCACCTATGAAGGCTTAATGGAGAAGCATATTCAAAGAGAGCTGGGCATCAACTTAGGTGACATCGAGAAAATTAACATCAAAGCAAAGTTTTTGGTTACCACGAAATCCGGAGAAGTAAAGGTCATTCCGCTGAAAGAAGCAAAGCAATACACCCGCAAAGGCTGCGCTATATGCACCGATTTCTCCTCTGAACTCGCCGACATCTCGGTCGGTGGCTTGGGACTGAGCGGATGGACCTTCACTATCCTCCGCACCGAAAAGGGCGAAGAACTGTTTGACGGCGCTGTTAGGAAGGAATTCATTAAGACAAGGCGCGTTGAAGAGGAAAAAAGAGCCTTTGATTTGTTGCTTAGACTCTCGAAAAGAAAACGAGAAACAGCTGGCTCTTTCCTCTGATCTGGCTTAGCTTACAACAAAACTTGAACCTTATTGTTGGTTAGTTCCAAAATAATTTTTTCTAGCTCTCTTTTCTGGTCTTCAATTTTTTCAAAGTTTTCTTTGATTTTTTTCTCCAAGACTGTGCCTCTGGAGTCAAGGAGTTCCTTTCGTTTTTGTAAGTCCCTCAGGTTTTTTTGAAGTTGCGCCAGTTCGTTTCGAGATTTAGTTATTATCCCTGATGTTGAAAGCTGCTGTTTTTTGGATAGGGCTTCTTTGCAGCTTTGATGTAAAGAAAGTAAGGCGTTCTTGTGAAGAATGTCATCTGCTTGATCTTTTGCCTTCCTCAAGCGACTTTTCTTCAGTTTCAGTTTCCCTTGGGCCATCGCATCGTCCATCTTCTGAAGAATCCTCTTGAGCATTGGATATCCTTTCTCCTCAGTTGCAAAGGCCTCAAAGGAGTTGCTCAAATATTCATTAAGTTTCTTTGTCTCATCAAGAAAAAGACTGTAGCTTGAACTTAGAACTAGGCTTTGGAACTTGAGGAACGGTTTTTGAAGATAACGCAAACTATGCTTCACTTTCTTCTTCAGCTCTTCAACTTTTTCATTTATTTGAGCAAGTTCAACTATCTCACTTTGGCCTTGGATTGCCGTGATTTTCTGCCGGTTTTCCTCTATCTTCTTCTCAAGAACTCCCCTTCTCAGTTCCGTTTTTTTCTTATGCTTTTCAACTTTGTCTAACTCGCTTAATGATTCATGGAGCTTGTCAATAGTAGAAAAAGCGTCTTCCACAGCCTTGGCCTTTGTATACTTATCTGATGAAAAGGAGCGGATTTCCTCAAGTGAATCCATAGCCCTTTTTAATGCAACGTCGAATCTTCGGCGGTCCATTATGAAGTAGGGTGAAATTACGGGAAACCATTTCCATCTCTCTCGGCCAACTTTCGTAAGGGTTTTTCCCAATTCTTCACATAGCGTATGAAGGGTTTCTTGGGAAATCTCATCAGGAATGGTGACTTCATCAATTATCTCTGAAATGTTTCGAGCAAGTTTGTACATGACTTTGGCTCGACGATAGGTTTTACGGCTGCCTTTAGCAATCTTTCTTTCGGCTGCATCCAACAATTTATCAGAAGTTTCTAGGACGTCATTCAGTTTGGCTTTGACGTCATCAAGTAATCTTCTTCCCTCTGCCTTGAGGGGTACAACTACAGATATCGTTTCTTGCTCTAACCATTCTCGGGTATCTTCAAGTTTTATCTCAAGTGCCTCAGCCATAACCCTGATTCCACTCACCTTTAAACGACCAAGTTAACGCATTAAAATCTTTTCAAACAATCAAATTGCCTCGACGGTTCTAATTTTTTCTAAATCACTAGTGTATCTTAAGTTTGTTGGTGACTTTTATTTTTTCTAGCACTTTGTAGGCAGAGGTCTCCTTCGCCTTCAGTGAAATAAAATACGTGAGATCCTTAACCGTGTCGATGTCCAAGGCTATTCTGGAGGACCTATATCTGTGGAAGCTTATTTTCAGCTTTTTTGCTTCTTTGATGTGCCGTTGAAAGCTATGTGGTCCATAAAACGTTGGACTGACATTGGGTGGAGTAAGCAACAACGCATTAGTTCCTTTTCCGTTTCTGGAAGGACAAATGACCATTGAAACCTTTTCCCCGAAGGTGAATATTCTATTTAAATCCGTAGGCGCGACTAAGGGGACATCAGCGGGAAGAACGAGGACAGACGCGGCTCCCCTCTCGACACACCAGTCAACTGCCTCGGAAACAGTCTTGTTCAACCCCGCTTTTCTCTCCTCAAGATAGGCCGCGTCAAAGTTTTTCGCAATCTTTGACACTATTGGATCCTTGCTAACCACAACCGTTTCATGGGGGCGTTCTGTAGACTTCACGGTTCCTAACACGTCTTCCAACATTTTGAGACAAAAACATTTTCTTTCGTCGTCCGTTAAAAGGGATGAAAGCCTACTTTTTGCATTGTCCAACCTTTTGACCGGAATAATTACGAAAACGGTCACGTAGTCTTTGGTCATCTCACTCCGACAGACCTTAAAGTAACTCTGGCTAAATGAACCTTATCTTTTAGGTCTCTCATGATAGTGTTTGTTGTAACCACGTTTAATCCAAGCCCTTCGATTCGCTCCTTTTCAGCTCGATCCACTTGATCGATGACGAATGTGTCAAGGAAAGTTCGATAGAGATCGGCGACAGCGTAAGCAGAAACCTCTAATCCCAAGCCTCGCATTAGCTTATCAGCAGGACCTTTAATTGGAGAGCCTCCGACTATGGGACTTATTCCCGCCACCTTCGCTTCAGCTTCTTCCAACGCACTTTT
This sequence comes from Candidatus Bathyarchaeota archaeon, assembly GCA_014859755.1. Classification (GTDB taxonomy): domain Archaea; phylum Thermoproteota; class Bathyarchaeia; order Bathyarchaeales; family Bathyarchaeaceae; genus Kmv02. Next base: position 1,262 of record JACUTO010000118.1, on the reverse strand, counting down.
GATGTCTTTCACAGAGAGAATGGTGCCTATGCTGACGATGGGATTGCTGGGACATATAATGATAGCATCTGAGCTTAAGATTGAATCAACGACCCCAGGAGCTGGTCGCGCTTTTTCGACGCCTTCAAACGTTACATCGATTACCTCATCTTGGGCCCTCCTTTTCACGAGGTATTCTTGAAAGTGCATAGTGCCCGCAACTGTCACAACTTTTGTTTCGAACCTGTCGTCGGTCATTGGCAGAATATTCAGTTCTAACCCTAACTTTTGGCAAAGTCTTTTTGTGACCTCAGAAAGGTGGAGTCCTTTTTTTAAAAGGTGGGTTCTGTAGATGTGGGTGGCGAAGTCTTTGTCACCCAAATTAAACCATGTTTCGTGTCCATACCTCTTTAGCATGTCGAGGCAGCGGAAGGTGTCTCCTCGGATTCCCCAGCCTTTTTCTTCGTCTACAATGTCTGCTAAGGTGTACATGATTATGTCGAGGTCTGGGGAGATATGTAAACCATAGAGTTCAATATCGTCACCCGTGTTAACTATGACGGTTATATCTTTTTCAGGAACGACGTTCACCAATCCCTGAAGAAATCTCGCGGCTCCAACGCCTCCTGCAAGGGCAGTGATCATGTTGTGTGCCTCCAATGGTCTTGGTGTACAATTTCTTCTAAGGTTTTTCTAGGGGGAGGATTCGGTCTGTCAGCTGGATATCCCAAAGTTATCAACGCTTGAGGATCAACATGCTGAGGGATTTTCAGAATCTTCCTAACTACGTCTTGACAGAACAGCGGTGCACAAAACCAACATGAACCTAACCCCTCACCGTAAGCAACTAAAAGCATATTCTCAATAGCCGCCGCAACACTTTGAACCGCCATAACATATTCAATTTTCTTCCTTCGGTCATCCGGATATTCGTCCATGTTTTCCATGGTCAAACATGCAATGATGATGATAGGCGCATTTTCGAATCGTTCAACAGAAGTTTTTATGAGGCTTTCGCGCTGTTCCTTTGATACCCCATTTTTGCTCATATCTCTGTCCCAGCGACTCGCCATGGCCTTAGCGAGTTTCTGTTTTGTGGCAGAATCTTGGATCACTATGAAACGCCAAGGCTGTGCATTATGAGCCGACGGAGCCCATTTGCCCGCTTCTAGAATTCGGAAAATAACTTCGTTTGAAACTTCTTTAGGTGAATACTCTTTGATGCTGCGTCTACTTCTGATTACGTTGAGGAGGTTTAGCGACATATGATCCCTTCCTTCAAT
>JACUTO010000117.1 GCA_014859755.1 Candidatus Bathyarchaeota archaeon | reverse complement strand
GGACCCACCATGGTCTCAGCGCTTTTTCTATGCGGTCTCATAAACATACTAACCATGTTTAGTTATAGTGAACTCAGCGCGGCAATTCCCAAGGTGGGGGGCGAATATACCTATACTAAAGCCGCTTTCGGAGGTCTCACAGCCTTCATGGCTGGCTGTCTTAGGTGGTTAGCCAGCGTCTTCGGTGGAGCACTTGCCGCCGTAGTTTTCGCTCAGCAACTCGCATATTTTTTCTCAATACTCATTCCTATGGCCGAACATTTTATATTAATTAATACGCCTCTAATCGCTGCGATTATAGTTATCATCCTCGCCGCACTTGATATTAGAGGGATAAAAGAAGCCACAACTCTCATAGTGTTTGCATTCTTGGCCATATTCGCCGTTTTTCTCGCTAGCGGACTATGGTATGGCCTGACGCCCCCAGAAGTGTTGCCTAGACCCTCGCCTGAAGGTTTATCTGGGTTCTTTGCAGCGACCGCCTATACCTTTACCATGTTTGTAGGGATGAGAGCTTTGGTGGCTGGTGCGCCTCAAATAAAAGATCCAGAGAAAAACGTTCCTAAGGCTTTACTTCTGTCAACAGTTTTGTTGACAGTTGTTTATTGTGGCGTTGCCTATGTAGCTGTTGGAGTTGTCCCAGGGGAAGCCTCTGTTGAATCACCTTTACTCAACTTTGCGGCTGAAAGAATCATGAGTGGAATTGGAGGCATTCTGTTTGCGATCGCTGGCATGATCGCAAGTGTATCATCTGTAGGCACAGCCATGATGGTTCAATCAAGCATTCTTGGTGGAATGAGCAGAGATGGATATATGCCTAAAGTTTTGCTAAGGGTTCACAGACGTTTTGGAACCCGCTACGTGGCGGTTATTGCAAGCTCGCTTTTCGTAATACTGTTCAGCGCCATCGGAGCTGTGGAGTTCCTCGGATACGCGGCGAGCTTCGGATCCCTTCTGGTGTTTGCGCTAGTCAACCTTTCTCTCATGAAACTTAGAGAAAAGGAGCCGCACCTGAAGAGACCTTTCAAGGCTCCCTTGTATCCCATTACTCCCATCGCTGGAATCGTCATGTCTTTCTTGCTTCTCACGTTTCCCGTGCTCTTAAGAGATGTTAACGCTGAAAGCGCGCTCATATCTGGTCTCGGGTTGGTGGCTTTGGTTCTGACGACGTATTATCTTAGGATGGTGGGTCGTTATCGTTTGAGGGTTGCTTTGGGAGGGGTTAGTTTGGGCATGGGGGCGTTGTTGGCGTTGCTAGCACCATTGTTGATACCTCGTTTTCCCCTTTATGTCCTAATTTTCGTTAGCGCAGTTTCCATCTTAGGAGGCGTTTTAAATGTTGCCGCACACGTACGCAAGATTTTATAACTTATTCCGTTTCAACATCTGTTGTGGGCGAAATGCCGAAAAAGAGGAAGAAAAGAAAGGATATTGTGGTTCCCGCCCCCCATTTTAGATCCGAAAAAGAAGCGCTTCTGAAAGATACAACTGGGGTTGAGGCGTTCGACGTTTTTAAGGTCTCCGAGAAAATAGGTAGACGTTTATCTGGTTTAATGATCGCTGTTGGCGCCTTGCTTTCCCTTTTCTCTCTGGTCAGCATCCTAACCTCCATAAAGTTTACATTTTCTAACCCCATTTTTCTCGGTGCCCTAGGCTTTCTCGGAGCGATAAACATCTTTTGCGGATTGATGCTATTGGCGAAAAAATAAGTTTTACTTGATTTTATTTTCTCTTGAGAATGTTAATCAAACCTTACTTACTACACAGAATGTCTGCCACATGATTCTTGCGCGAATGCATACATGAAACTTGCGAATCTTGTGGTTTCATCTTCTGCGACTCTTGGAAACAACTTTCTTTAACTTCTCTTCTGGCGCACCCAGACAATAGAGAATGCCCGCAAGGTTCTCCTTTGTTATTATGCCGTCTGCCATTTTCTGAAGGATCTCTTTAGGATAGAGCGCTATTCCCAAGCCTGAATTTTGGAGCATGAATCTGTCGTTTGCTCCGTCGCCCACAGCGACTATTTCCTCCATCAAGAGGTTTTCTTTCTCAGCTATTTCGCGCATCAACTCGGCCTTTCGCTTAGCATCGATTATGGGCTCCACCAGCTCGCCAGTTAGTTTTCCGTCTTTGATCACGAGTTTGTTGGCATACACATAGTCGATGCCGACTTTTTCCTTGATCTTTTCAACAAAGTGTGTGAAACCTCCCGAGATTAGGGCGATTTTATATCCTAAGGCCTTGAGCGCGTTTATCAGTTCCTCCGCGCCAGGTGTTATCCGCAGGTTTTCGGCTATAGCTTCAAGAACCTTAACGTCCAAGCCCTCTAGCAGCCCTGCTCTTTCCCGTAGGGCCTGTTTAAATTCAATCTCGCCGTTCATCGCCCTTGAGGTGATCTCGCTCACTTTTCCGCCGACTCCGGCTGCCTTAGCTAGCTCGTCAATCATCTCGGAGTCGATTAGTGTGCCGTCTACGTCGAAGACTATTAGTCTCTTAGGCCTTCGGAAAACGGTTTCTGTTTGGAAGACCACGTCTTGTCCAACTTCTTTGCACGCTTTATTTAGATTTTTTTTGAAGTCTTCAAGAGGCAGGGGGACGTCGTTGATGTCGATTAGTATTTCCATGGCATTCAATTCTCCATAGGCAATCATCCGTATCCTCTCTATGTTTGCGTTGCTTTGAGAGAGGAACCTCGAAACCCTTGCCACAATGCCTGGTCTGTCCTTTCCGAGGGTTGTTAAGAGCACGAGTTTTTTGCCGCTCTTCCGTCGTCCCGCTACATAGGGTTCTATGATGACTTCTAGACCTATTTCCCTTCCAATGCCTAGAAGCTGAGATTCAAGGCTCTCAAAGGGTATCGTAATGGAGCGGCAGTCCACTATCATGAAAATGGCGAAGAGACCTCTCATGCTGAAAGCTTCAATGTCAACGATGTTCCCGTTTGCGCCGGCTAGGACATCTGTTATTTCCGCGATCAAACCTGGCTTGTCCTTTCCCGTAGCTGTGATCATAGCGAAGCCCATAGGCATGTTAAGTTTTCTCCTCCTGAGACTGACCATTGTTAAAGTCTCGTTCTAAAAAGGCTTTCGTCACATCTTAAAGTGAACCTAACGAACCGGGAGATGAAGACACAGATAGACAAGGAGCTATGGGGCTTCATCAGTGACGACTCGCAACACCACGCCAGACTATTCGAGACATTACGTAGATCTGTGGCGAAAAAATAAGTCTAGTCGTTACCTAAAACGCACTTAACATCTAACCTTTAATATCGCCACAAGCCTCCATTAATATGAGGAACCCCTCTTTGAAATACTCCCTCATCGCAGATGCCTACGAAAAAATTGAGGATACAACAAAAAGGCTTGAAATGACTGATCATCTAGTTAAACTTCTTAAGGATACTCCCAAAGACGTGATTGACAAGGTTGTCTACTTAACGCAGGGAAAGTTGTATCCGGACTTCGTTGGAATCGAGATCGGAATTGCAGAGAAGCTAGCTATACGGGCGGTTGCCAGGGCAACGGGCTACAGGGAAAAAGAAATCGAAGAAGACCTGAGAAAAACTGGGGACCTAGGTGAAACAGCCCAGAAGTTTTCAGAAAAGAGGACGCAAGTGTCCTTCTTTCCAAAACCGTTAACCGTTGAAAGAGTTTACGAAACCTTAGACAAAATGGCAAAATCAACAGGCGCAGGATCCGTGGACCTTAAGCTAAGTTTCTTAGCTGGCCTCTTATCCGACGCTTCTCCCAAAGAGGCAAAATATATTATTCGAACGGTCACGGGCAGTTTGAGATTAGGAATCGCTGACATGACGGTTCTTGACGCTTTGGCCATAGCTTTTGGCGGCGGAAAAGAAACTCGTGAATACTTAGAGCGCGCGTATAATATTTCGTCTGATTTAGGTAGAGTGACAAAAACTGTTGCAGAGAAGGGAATTGAGAGTATTAAAAGGTTTGTGGTTTCGCTCGGGGAACCTATTCGACCGATGTTGGCCGAGCGGTTGGGCTCACCCGCTGAAATCCTTGAAAAGCTTGGAGGCAAATGCATAGCTGAATATAAGTATGATGGAGAGAGGATACAAACCCACAAAAAAGGAGACCAAATTACCCTCTTCTCCCGCCGACTCGAGGACATTACTAAACAGTATCCTGACGGCGGCGAATTGATAAGGAAGCATGTTAAGGCCAAAGAGGCTATCATTGAGGCGGAATGCGTTGCAGTAGATCCTGACACAGGCGAAATGAAACCCTTTCAGGAGCTAATGCATCGAAGGCGTAAATACGGCGTTAAAAAAGCCATGGAAGAATATCCCGTCTCCCTTTTCATGTTTGACGCTCTTTACGTTGATGGAAAGGACCTAACCCTAGAGCCCTACCCTGTTAGACGTCAACATCTTGAGAAGATTATCGAACAAACCGATCACGTCAAGGTGGCGGAGTACATTATCACAGATGACCCAGAGGAACTGGAGAGATTCTTTGAAAAAGCGGTGGAGAACGGTTGCGAAGGGCTGGTCTGTAAATCAGTGAACGAAGACTCGGTTTACCAGGCAGGAGCGAGAGGGTGGCTCTGGATAAAATATAAGCGTGATTATAAGAGCGAAATGACCGACACCGTTGACTTGGTGGTGGTGGGAGCCTTCCATGGCAGAGGGAAACGGGCTGGAACCTACGGAGCCCTACTTCTCGCCGCCTACGATCCCGACGAAGACGTGTTTAAAACCGTAACCAAATGTGGGACCGGATTCACCGACGAGGATCTTAAGAAACTTCCCAAAATGATGGAAAAATATCGAATACCGCATCGACACCCTAGGGTCATTTCAACCATCGAGGCAGACGTTTGGTTTGAGCCGATCGTCGTCATAGAGGCTATAGGCGCCGAAATAACGCTTAGTCCTATTCATACATGCGCCATGGATATTATCAGAAAGGATAGCGGACTAGCCATAAGGTTTCCACGTTTTACAGGGAACTACCGGCTGGACAAGTCTGCTGA
>JACUTO010000116.1 GCA_014859755.1 Candidatus Bathyarchaeota archaeon | reverse complement strand
CAACCCTCGTTCAGAAATGCTAGTCACAATATTTCTCTTGTGTCTTCCAGAAGTCTTTTAGTTCTTTTGGTTCTGCTAAAACTCTTCCACATTTCTCACATTTAGTAACTTCTAATGGTTCATACAGGGGAATAAACACTTTGACTTTAGGTTCTGGACTATTCTGTTAAATGAAAATCTTGTTTACTGATGTTGTGGCTTTTGCTTGACATGGCAATGCTGGGAAGGTTTGTTTCTTCAGTTATTTGGAGAGCATTATTTATTTCCAAAGCGTTTTTGAGTGCTGTTAAACCTTTTTCTGTGATGGCGTAGACAACTTTTGTTTTGTGGCTTTTTTTGTGCAAAGTGTGTTCTTCAACGAGGTTATGTTGGATGAGCAGGTTCAAGCATTGTTTTAGAACACCGAAGTTCACGCCAGCCTTATACATAACGTGAGTTAGCTTTAACCGTCCATGACAAGCCAGAGCTTTAAGAACGTCGATGTGTAGTTCCAGCTTTGATCTTCGCATAATCAGCAAACCATGTCTTGATTATTACGATTCAGTTATAAATCGTTTCAGAATCTTAACTAAGAACTTGGCTTAGAACTTCTCCATCCTTATTTTGAAAACCAATCTGCAATACAGAAGTCTTTTATGAAAACACAACTTCGTACCAGTCATGAAAGACGTAAAGGTCTTTTGGACTGTAGGTTGCTGGATTTCGCTATTTCTTGTTTCCATATATCATAACCTATTCCATGGTCATCAATCTGTCCTTCCAGTATGGTATGCCACATTCATAGTTTGGATAGTTGGATTAGTTACTCTTTCGTCTTTAAGGGTAGACATATGATTGATTGTTTAGGAGATAATTCAACATCACATAGATTGTTTCTTCTGTATTTCTTCCATCTATTTCTAAGCAAACTCCACCAGATTTCAAATTCATCATGATGTTCGTTATTCCACCAATCAACCATCAATGTGACTTCAAGTTCCAATTTCATATCCTTAAACGTAGGGCATTCAGTTAAATCTGATTTCCAGAAACACGAATTTTCTTCATGTTAAGTGATAGCTTTCAAGTATCCAGTAGGATATCTTTTAACCTTCATTTCCATCGTTAGTCGAAACAATATACTGTATGTGGGTAAGAGATAAATTATACGGAGAGGATTACTGCAAACTTCCAAAAACCCGTTTTCGATATTACAGCAACTATCACAAATTTATTTTCGCTAAGTGCTTCACCAAGCAACCAACAAAAGAAGCCTCGACGACATTTTGCTCACAGCCAGAAATGCTTCCAAAATGAAGCTTTAAGCGAGCTTAATAGGCTTTTCCAAGCGACTCAGCAAAACCACTCGGCTCTCTTGGGCTTCATCAAGAATGTTGTAGCCCATTTCTTCAGCTAACCGAGCTGCAAAGTCCCGAATCTCCTGATGGGTCGGCATGTTTTTGAACCCTAAACGCAGTCGCGAAAAGCCTACGTGCATGTAGGCTTTGGGCTCCACATAGGTTGGATTAGCCTTCTCAATCAATCGGGCGTACAGTTCAGGATGTTTCAGGTTTAGGTGCCGCGCCAAAGTCAGCCTGATTACTGTGGGGCATTTGAAACTGGGAAGCAAGGATAGGGTTTCGTTGAGTTTTTTCCAGGCTTCCGGAATGTGCGGGCGGCAAACTTGTGTGAACATTTTCTTATCGAAGGCGGAAACCGAGATGTAGAGTTGGGTGGGTTCTTCGCCCAATCTGGATAGGGTTTCGGGGACTGTTCCGTTGGAGACCAAGAATGTGGTGAAGCCTCGTCTATGAAAGCCTTGGATCAAGCTGTCTAGATGAGAGTATAGGGTGGGCTCGCCTGTTAGGCTTATGGCTGCATGCTTGGGCGTCAAGGCTTCTCGGTATTTCTTTGAGTTGGCTTTGGGATTTCCTTTGTATCCGCTCAAAATCTTGAGCTGCTCCTTAACGCAGCCTTCGATTATGTCTTCTGGAGCATCCCAGTTGGGCAGTTGGGTTTCTTCCCATTTTAATCCATGGTCTCCGCTTTGGGCGCGCCAACAGAAGCGACAGCGCAGGGTGCAGTAAAAAACCGCAGGGGTCATCTGAAGGCATTGATGGCTCTTTATTCCGTAGAACTTCTGCTTGTAGCAAGATCGATCGTGGACGAGGGCTTCGTAGAGCCATCTGCAACGTTTGACAGCCGAGTGGCTTCCCACCAAATGATATTTTTGGTTCTTTAGCATGCGAAGGATTTCGTTGGGAACTAAAGGTTGCAATGTCTCAGACGTCCAAGTGTTTCCTAAAGACATAAAAACAAGTCTTTGTAATAAAAATGCTCTACGCATTTGGACAAGAGAGATGTGTTGATATGGCTTACCAGAAAATCGTTAAGACGATTCCGGTTGAAAAGCGAGAAAAGCTCTCGGACAAACTCCTAAACTTCGTCCTCAAATCTAAGAGAGAAGACAAAATGCCTAGCGACTTGGCAAACACCATACTTAGTCAATGGCAGCTGGGTCCCCTCACAACCGAGGCGGGGCTAGCAGCGCTCCTTGAGGCGGCTGTCCTCCTGGAATCTGAAAAGACTATGGAATTCTTAGAGCAAGAGCTGCAATTGGTGGATGTTGCGAAAGCGATTAGAGAAGCAAAATGATCTGGGTGGTGTTTGGCATGGTTAAGTTTGGAATAGAATTTGTTCCCCAAGAGGCGTATTGGAAAACAATTTACTATGCTATTCAAGCTGAGAAGAGAGGATTCGATAACCTCTGGATAACCGATCACTACAACAACCGCAACGTCTACGTCACCCTCACAGCAGCGGCAATCTACACCAAAAAAATCGTGCTTGGTCCGGGAGTGACCAACCCTTACCTCATCAATCCTGTCATGACAGCACAGTCCATCGCGTCGTTAGATGAGTTAGCTCCGGGACGAGTGGTTCTGGGCATAGGCGCAGGAGACAAAACAACTCTAGCGGCTACAGGGGTGGAGATGCGGAAACCGCTCACGGCAGTCGTAGAAACCATTGAAATCTTCAGGAGGATGATGGAGAGAAAGAGGGTCACTTTCGAAGGGCAAGTTTTCAAAGCGATGGGCACCAAGTTCAACTTCAAACCAAAAGGGCAAATTCCAATTTATGTGGGCGCTCAGGGACCCAAAATGCTTGAGACCGCTGGAAGAATTGGCGACGGAGTTCTGATAAATGCCTCTCATCCCAAAGATGTAGACTATGCGGTGGGTCGCATAAAGAAGGGAGTCAGCGAAGCCGGAAAGAAGTTGACCGATGTAGATGTCACTGCTTACACGTCTTTCTCGGTGCACAAGCAGGAAGAAAAAGCCGCGAAGGCGGCGGTTCCCGTTGTTGCCTTCATAGTTGCTGGCAGCCCAAACGTGATATTGGAAAGACATGATGTGGACCTGAAAAAGGCTGATAAGATTCGAGGGGCTTTGAAGGCGGGCGATTTTGGTCAAGCCTTCGGTTCGGTGTCTCCGGAAATGATAGAAGCCTTCTCTGTTTGCGGCACTCCCGACCTGTGTATCGAAAAGATCGACAGACTTCTGAAAGCCGGTATCTCCCAATTCGTTGTGGGTTCACCTATAGGTCCCAACGTCCGAAAATCCATCGATCTCATAAGCGAAACGATAATCCCCCACTTCAAAAAGTAGTCACTGCAAGTTCGTTGAAGAAGGCGACAAGTCGATTTTCAGCCGTTAGCGTAGAAGTAACACTATTTGAAGCAATATTCGATTTCCTGAAACTCTTTAACGAATTTCATAACGTCCCCTTTAACGCTATTCGGGTCCTCATCGTCAATAACCATCCTTTTTATGAAAAGCGCGATTCTCTGCATTTCCTCCCCCTTCATTCCCCTTCGAGTTGCTTCACAAACTCCGAGTCTAACACCGCTGTCAACGATGATGTTCGCCCTTTCAAGCTTTCTGGCTATGACTCCGCCTTCTTTGTAGCCGCCGTAATTGAGGAGAACCTGATGGGATCGCGTGTAACCAAGCTGGGGACATGCTACGGGAAATCCGTCTTCAGCTAGAGCCTTAGCGAGAGTTTGTGCATTTCGAACCACCTGTCCAGCGTATTCTTTTCCGTAACTCTTCATTTCCGCAAGGGCTAAGGTCAAGGCGGCTATCCGGTTCCAGTGGGCGTTGTCCACGAACTCTGGGTGAATTCGTTTCTTGACGATTTCACCGTGCTCCTTGTCGGCGAGAATTATTCCGCCTTGAGGCCCAAAGAAAGTTTTGTGGGTGGAACCGAAGAGGGCTTGGGAGCCTTCTCGAAGCGGGTCTTGAAACTCTCCTCCCGCTATTAAGCCCAGTACATGGGAGCCATCGTATCCGACGTGGGCGCCAATGTTATGTGTAGCTTTTGCGAGTGCCCGCAGGGGATGGGGAAACAGAATTATGCTTGCTCCGAAAATGACTACCTTGGGTTTCTTCCGTAGGATCAGATCTGTGGTCTCCTCGACTTTGATGTTCATGTTTTCTTTTGAGAAGGGGAATCGTATCATTCTGAGTTTCAGTAATCTTGATAATCCCTTTTCCCAGAATCCCGGATATCCTCCGTCATCCGGTGAAACGCATAAGACTGTATCTTCAGGGTTTGTGAAGCAGGCGAGGAAGGTGAGGTCGGCTATGTGGCCTGAGAGGGGACGCAGATCCGCGGTTTCAGATCCGAATAGGTTTTTGGCGAGTTCCTCTCCATACTGTTCGGTTTCGTCGATGAAGCGGGTGCCCATGTAGAATTTCTCCCTCGATGTGTATCGGTGCCCAAGATCAGAGGAGAGGAGGGAGCGAACCGCGGGGCTCATAACATTTTCTGAGGGAATTAAGTTGACGCATTCCCGCCCACGCCATCGCTCATGCCGTTTGATCAAACTCAAGAGTTCGTCGATCATGACTAACACCTAGACCTGTATCATTTCAGTTTGTTAAAGAAATACTTGATGGTCACACTTCTAAAGTCATGAAAATGGTTGAAAGGAAGATAAAGCTTAAAACGTTCGTTGCCATGAAATGTTCACATCT
>JACUTO010000115.1 GCA_014859755.1 Candidatus Bathyarchaeota archaeon | reverse complement strand
GTTAACAAACGCAGGAAAAAGCTAACAACAACACGCAGATTCCACATCAACCTCATGAAACGCCAAGCATTGAGGAAGTATGCGCGCACATTCCTTTGACAACCGTGCGATAGTTCTATTTTTCTTTTTCAACTTCCTTGATCACGTCTTCGATTATTTCTAGGCCAGCGTCTACGAGTTCTCTGGTTATGGTCAGCGGCGGAACTATTCTGAGGGTGGAAGCGCCGCACGATATGATGGCTACTCCTCGTTTCCAACACCTCAGCATAACTTCCCTAGCCTTGTCCACCCCAGGATTCTTGGTTTCTTTGTCTTCCACAATCTCAATGCCAATCATCAATCCCTTCCCTCGAACATCCCCAACAAGCTCACGCTCTTCTTTTAGGTTTTGCAACCACTTCATGACGTAGTTGCCCTGTTTTTCAGCGTTTTCAAGAAGTCTCTCTTCCTTGATTACATCTATGACCGCGAGTGCCGCCGCGCATGCCAAGGGGTTTCCTCCAAAGGTGCTGGCATGGGAACCCCCTTCCCAATCCATCAGTCGAGCTCGAGCCACAGTTGCACCCAAGGGCAGTCCCGATGCTAGGGCTTTCGCTGCACAAATAACGTCAGGTTCGACTTTCCAATGCTCAATGGCGAACCATCTTCCAGTTCTGCCCATACCCGACTGAATCTCGTCGTCGATTAAAAGCAAACCGTGTTTGTCAGCCAGTTTTTTGAGACGTTGAAAGTATTCTGGGGGAGGAATCACGTATCCGCCTTCTCCTTGGATGGGCTCAAAAACGATGCCAACAACTTCTTCTGGGGGCACGTATTTTTGAAGAACCAGCTCATCGATGAAGTCTACACACCAGTAACCACAGTCTGGATATGACAGCTTGAAGGGGCAGCGATAACAGTAAGGATAGGGCATGTGCACTACTCCAGGAAGCATAGGGAAGTAGTATCTTCTTTGAACCAACTTGCTCCCGGTGAGGGACAGCGCCCCTAACGTTCGACCGTGGAAGCCGCCGATAAAGGCGATGAACTGATGCTTGCGGGTGTGCCATTTACAAAGTTTGACAGCTGCTTCCACAGCCTCTGCTCCGCTGTTTCCAAAGTATACCTTTTTCTCAAACCTTCCAGGGGTTATTTCAATCAGTTTTTCAGCAAGATTCACGACCTCTCTGTAATAGAAATCTGTGTTAGAGTAGTGGAGAAACCTGTCGCATTGGTTCTTTATCGCGTTAACAACTTTGGGGTGGTTGTGTCCCACGTTTAGGCATACCAACCCGGAGTTGAAGTCAATGTATTCGTTCCCATCCACATCTTTTACAATACAATCCTTTCCCAATTCTATGACAAGCGGATAAAAACGAACATAGGAAGACGAAATCGAAGCCTCATCTCTCTTAACCAACTCTCTCGCCTTCGGACCAGGCGGGCGAACAACTATTCTCGGATAGCTACCCATACCCCTCACCAAGAATATCCCATTAACGCGCGGTATTTTTTATAGCTATCTGAAAATGCCTGAAAGATTTTTCTTACGATCCAAAATTAGAAGTGGGAAAAACATCTCAGCAAAGGATAGATAGCAGCGAAAGAAACTGGAAAACGGATTTGCTTTCCGAGAAGCTACTTGGACCCGGCTTTAGTCACTGTTATTTCAATTGTTGAAACGTTTGATTCTTGACCCTCAGCTCTAACCAGTTTTTCAGTGCCGACGGCAATATTTTTTATTTCTAAATCCTTGACAAAGGCACGGCGAAGCAATTCGATAGTATCAACTGCTCTGCTGATCGCCCGCCCCCTTGCTTTAACAACGACCTTTTTTTCGCCAGCGTTAAAGAAGGTTATGCAGGCAACTACATAGTTCATTACCGGTTTTCTTCCAATGAGGACAACGTTCTCGGCTTTGGTCGCCTTCTCTTTGGCTGCTTTCTCTTCTTCAGGTTTCGTCTTTTCTCGCGCCAAGTTTCATCCACCTCTTCATTGACACCAATTTTTGTTGTGGATTAAGCTATGCGTTGAGCTGTAGTCTCTTATAGTTTTTCATATAGGACCATTCCCTAAGTTACTCATCGTGTGGATCGTTTTTCTCTACCGAGTTGTAGACCTAGCTCAAAAGCCTTGACATTATTCTCCATTTCTCTTGGTGCGGTGACTCTTATTGCCTCACGCAAACTGTCCTCTTTTAATGGAAGTAACCCGATTCCGGTGACGACGCCAACGAGTATTGTGTTCCCGAAAATCGCATTTCCCAACTTTTCTCTACCGAGGTGAGAGGCTTTGAAAACATGAATTCGTTTGGCGAAAGGCTTTATTCTCTTAATAATCTCGCTCATGGTTAGATAAGGAATGTTGAAAAGGCTAGCGTAGATTGGTACCAGAGAATAATCATTAATGACAAATGTGGTTTTCTCTTTTCTAGCATAATAGGTTGCTCTCACTGCTTCTAACGCTTCAAAAGCAAGAATGAGGTCTGCGTTGGCTTGCATTATCCCCGGCGAAGATACTTCCTTCTCTGAGCCAAACCTAACAAAAGTGGGTATTACTCCTCCTCTCTGAGCAAGTCCGTGTAATTGAACCCCTCTAACATAATGGCCTTCTATGTTGGCTGCTCTCGCTATCATCACCTGCGTTGTTAAGACTCCTTCCCCTCCAACCCCAGTTAGCATGACATCAAACTTCATTTTTCTCCCTCCTTTTTGACAGCATGTATGGCTCCTTCAGGGCATATTTGCACACATACTGCACAGCCCAAGCATATATCCGGATTTATGGAGTATACCGGTTCTCCTCCGGGTTCCACCGTCGCCTTGACTATTGCGGGACAAGCAAAATCGTTAGTGCATATGCCGCACTTCGTGCATTTCTCTTGATCTATTTCGAACACTGGCAGGGTAAGCCCTTTTGCGCGGAATTGTCGTCTAGTTAATAGCCTACATCCTCCTCTGCTAACCAATACTTTTGGTCCTTCGATGCTCTTGAGTTCTTGCAAAGCCTGAATCAATTGTTTTTGGCTGAAAGCATTTGAGACCTTCACTTGTGCTCCCAATGCCTTAACGACATCTTCTATTTTCACCGGTTCCACTTTCTCACCCATTCCGGTGAAACCTGATCCAGGGTGGGGCTGGTGACCAGTCATTGCAGTGATGGCGTTGTCAAGAACAACTATAAGAGGAGTTTTTCCAGCGTTGTTAAATCTGTAGTTTAATATTGCGGGCATGGCTGCATGGAAGAATGTGGAGTCGCCTACAAAAGCAACAACATCTTGATCACTCACTATGCCTATGCCATGAGACACTCCGATGCCCGCCCCCATGCTGACAATAAAATCTTGCATGTTGATGGGGTCAAGCGCTCCGAGAATGTAACAACCGATGTCTCCGGCGTAGATGGCTTCATCTCCAAAGACTTTTTTGACAGCGTAGAATGTTGACCTATGTGGACAACCAGGACAAAGGACAGGCTTCCTTGGAGTAAGATTCTTCGATGCAGAGTCAACCTTTTTCTTATGGTCATCGAAGTCTATGCCAAATTTTTTCCCGAATATTTTTTCGAGGGCGGGGATTACTCTCTCAAGGTTATATTCATCAGATTTTGGGAGTAAGTCTTTACCGTGAATAACGAGGTTCGGGTTAGCTTCTTTTGCAATCTGTTTTACAAAATTCTCTAGAATTGGTTCAAGTTCTTCTAAGACTAAAACAGCTTCTTTATCTTTGATGAAGTTACTAACAAAACTTTTTGATATGGGGTGAGTTAAAACGATTTTTGCAATCGGCGGTTTCAGTCCTAGCTCTAGCAATGCTTCTTTAGCGTATTCAAAACTAACTCCCGAAGTTATTATTCCTATTTTTCCTTCTCCCGGAAACACCTTATTTAGCTTTTGACCATACTTTTCCTCTATTTGCCTGAGTTTTTCATTTAACCTCTCATGAAGTACCTGCAAATGGGGCTTAAGATTATAGTATTTGTCGGGATCCTTTTGAAATCTGCCGCGGATCTTAGGTTTTTTTATTTCACCAAACCTTACAGTTCCGATGGAATGATTAATCTTTGTGGTAGTCCTCAGAAAAACAGGGATTTCAAACTCTTCAGACAGATCAAAAGCGAGTTTTGTATAGTCTAAGCATTCCTGAGGGTTGCTCGGTTCGAGCATTGGCAATTTGAACATCCTTGCATAATATCTCGTGTCCTGTTCGGTCTGTGCGGAACTCCAAGCAGAAGGATCATCGGCTACCATCACGACGAAACCCGCTCTCACGCCCGTATACGCTACAGGCGGAATGGAATCGGCTGCAACATTGAGTCCAAAGTGTTTTTGGCTGGTCATTGCTCTCACTCCTGACCATGCTGCTCCGGTAGCTGCTTCAAATGCAACTTTCTCGTTAGAGGAGTATTCGAAGTAAAGCCCCACCTTCTTTGCGATCCTAGAAAAAGTCATTGGTACCTCAGAGCTAGGGGTTCCAGGATAAGCAGCAACGAATCCTACTCCAGCTTCAAGGGCTCCCCTCACAATCGCTTCGTTCCCCAGCAACACTACCTTTTTACCAGGCTCCTCAAGTACATCCATTTTCATTTTCCATCCCGATTATTCTCTTGTTAATTTCTATCAAAGATTAGTTTTCCTCCATTCAGAGATGAGACAATATCGATTCAGTAATATTAATGTTAGTTTCTAAGCCAACTAGATCCATTTGCAAGCAGGCCATAGATATAATCGAAAAAAATCACTGCGTCAGCCGATCGAAGGGTTGGATAACTTTGTTAGAAGCATCAACTAGGAGGGCTTTATCCTCCTGGGGCACCGTGGAATGGAACGTTTTTCCAAAGAACGTCCCACCAATCTTCTTCTGTTATGGTCTCTCCTCGAACGAGAATTTCTAGGACTTTCTTCAAAAGTTTATGATGCCTTTTCTCATCCAATAATATTGCGTTCAAGAGAAGCCTAACTTTCTCGTTTTCAATGCTGGGTATTACCTCACTAATTCTCTCAATGAGCTCTACCTCTATGCGTATATGCTCTTTCACGAGTTCTCTTTGTTTGTCGAGATGTTCTTG
>JACUTO010000114.1 GCA_014859755.1 Candidatus Bathyarchaeota archaeon | reverse complement strand
GGCTTCCGCGCCATAGAGCGGTATCTACGTCATGAAGCAATCAGATTAGGAGCCACACATCCTCTGTTGGCAGCCGGGCTTGTTCAAGCGTCTGCGGTAGACGGCACAGACCTCCCAGTCTGGTCCAGCAGGGATCCACACGACGCTCGGAAGGGCTTGGGAGATCCTGAAGCCCGGGTGGGTAGAGGCCCAAAAGGTTTCTACTTGGGCTACCGAAGCCTGTTCTTTGTTGATGTGGAGGGCTTCCCCCTAGGTCACGTGGAGGCTCCGGCAAACGTCAACGAGAAAATGATGGTGGAACAGCTCCTAGACGAGGTGTTGGGTGAAGACTTAGAGGTTGAACTCGTTGTCGGAGACAGTCAGTTCGAGTCTCAGTCTGTCTTCACCGTTTTGGAGGAGAGGAAGATAGGGCACGTCATCCCGTGGCGTAGGCTGAGGTGGAGGGTTAACCCGCCTGAAGAACTGGTCGTGAAGGGGCGCATCGACGTGGAAGGCCCAGAGTGGAAGCGGCTTGTTTACAAGCGACTCAGAGCCATGGTTGAGGGTTACATAGGCCGCGTGAAGACGCGCCTCCATTACCACCAGTTCACCTGGAAGGGACTGGCCAACGCCGCCATCCACAACAGCCTCACATTCAGCCTAGTCTACGCCGTAGCCATAGCAGCCCTGAAGATGGGACGCCCAGACCTGGCGAAGAGCATAGCCTACTTCGCGTAGACCCTCCAAGCCCAAGACAGGACAGGTATGGTAGTATACACCCTATTCTAGGCGGAACAGAAACGCCTTCCATCACCCAAAAGACGCTGAAATGGAAACGCGAAACCCTCCACACCATCAAAAAGAACCCCGAAACCTAAAGGTGAAAACCACCCACAAACAACACAACCAGAATTATTTAATTCCCCCGCGCGCAGGGAAGGAAAGATCGAAAGAAAAGGTGTTAGCAATCGAATGTATTTTATTGCGCACATGCGCGCAAAAATTGGAAAACGCCAAATTTCGAAGCGCTGAGAACATACTCACGTGGGTATGGCTGTTAATCTCCTGTTCCTCAAAGCGCGCGCTGAAAGATTAAGCATACGAGTTTTAAGCTTCTTTATTTTTTCACATGTAATCAATCTGCAACCGACTTTAGCGTATTCTTTCGCGTGCGTTAATTGTTTGTTTCTAATTGTGTGCTATCTAAGATCTTTAATTAGTTGTATCAACTTGCCCATGTTGTTGATTTCTATCGCCTTGCTTAGTGTCACCAACCGTAGAAGTTTGGGACGTGCCTCTGCGCCTAATTTGAGCATGGCACAGCCCTTGTGAGAAAACGTTACTGTAAGCTCCTCTTTCTTCAATTCTTCGGCGATATCTTTGAGCTGTTGAACCTTTTTCAAGATGGATTTTTTCTCTGGTTCAACTTCGACTTTTAAGACATCCTTTACGAACTTTTTATTCTGTAAGTTTATGTCTATTTTTTTGTTTTCGATTCTCAACTGAATGGTTTCTATTCCATCAATAAGGACGCTGGCCTCTCCAAATTTTAGAGAATGAAGCAACCAAATTGGTATCTGCAAGATTTACCGCCTGGAAGCGAAATGACCATCACTTTCTTTCCAAGACGTACACAACATCTAACACAACAGATCCGTTCAGCTTGGCTTTGAGCCCCGCAACTTCCAGTGTCAAGTCCTTGAAGTGAAGCTCAAGGTCTGTCTCCTTCCCCGCAAGTTTGTCAATTAATTGTACCAAAACTTCACCAAAACCCTTCATTTTTTCCGCCATTGACCCCACCAACGTTTTAATATCCGTAATGTTTCATTCACTATAAAAGAATTTCGAATCGAGAAGGCTAAAATCTGAAAGTTGATTAGTATGATCATCGGGCTCATACCAGACGGTAACCGTAGATATGCTGAAAAATGCGGTATTCCTAGGATTGAGGGATTCAGGAAGGGCGCAGAAACATTAAGGAAATTCTTAAGTTTCTGTTCCCAAAAGGGCATTTCAACTATAATTGTTTACGCCTTAAGTGAAGGAAACCTTAAAAGACCTGTGGATGAGCTGGGAGAGCTGTTTACTGTTTATGAAGAGGAGTTTCTGAAGTATTTGAGCCAAAATTCAGAGGCTCATCAAAATCAAGTCAGATTTCAATTTTTCTCCACCCAACCAGACGTTCTTCCCACTTCCCTTAAAGAAGTAATGAATCAACTTGTGGATGCCACTAAAGCATACACAAAATATTGCGTAGAGGTTTTAATGGCATGGAGTGCCCAACACGAATTCTTAAACGCTTGTTTGAAAGCTTCAAGAAAGCAGATGCCATTAAAAATAGAATCACTTTTAATGGTGAAAGACACACCTGAGCTAATCATAAGGACAGGAGGCCTTCAAAGGCTGTCAGATTTCTTGAGCGTTCAAGCACGATATTCTGAACTTTATTTCATAAGAAAGCTATTTCCAGAATGCACAGAAGAAGACTGGGAAGCCGCCCTAGCTTGGTACCGTACACAAAAGAGAAAATTCGGGCAATAAGACCAAACGGTTCTGTTGCGTCTTAGGAACTTCTCCTTATCCCAAACAGCCCTACAAACAACCCTTTTTCGACCCATTTTTAATGGTTCAGACGAACGAGAATCAACCACAACCGAGTTTATGAAATATGCAAAACACCTATTTTCGGAGAAGCCGTTATCAGCGCGCGCGGGGTAGTTAAATAATTGACCGGTCAAAACAGAGAGAATTATTTAATCCGCCCGCGCGCACGTACGGTATCATGTTTTTATTATATTAAAGCCAGCTGCCTTTCTCAGTCTATTCATGACGGCGAGGCCTAAACCTTTTAGAGGTATTCCTTCCGCGATAATTATATCAACTTTTTCTTCATCGAACTCTCTAAGAAGCCTGAAAAGGTTCTCTGCAACTGTAGCTGAATCTTCCCCGCCTCCGAGAGACTAGACGATATCTGCGTTGAACGCGCGCGATTCAAGATCATCGCCAACTTTGAGCAATCGCCTTATCTGAAATAGCTAAAACAATTTAAATGTTCTTATTCGCGTGTTTATTCAAGTATGAGTAAGTAATAAATGGAGAATGTCTATGAGAATTACCACTCGAAGTCGAATTAAATCGCCTTGGCTCTTCCATCTGAACACTGGGTCGTGTAATGGATGCGACATTGAAATAGTGGCTGTCTTAACTCCCCGTTATGACGTTGAACGCTTAGGATGCATACTTGTTGGTTCACCGCGACATGCTGATGTCCTCTTAATAACCGGGCCAGTCACGCGGCAAATGATTTCCCGTGTGATTAGGGTATATGAGCAAATACCTGAGCCCAAGGCAGTAGTAGCAGTGGGAGCATGCGCTTTGTCTGGAGGTCCTTTTATTGGGAGCTACGTTATTGAAGGCCCCGTAGACGGAATTGTTCCAGTAGATGCTTATGTTGCGGGTTGTCCTCCAAGACCCGAAGCCATCGTAAGAGGAGTGATAAATGCCGTGAAGAGAAAGTTTAGGTGAAGACTTATGCATGAAAAGGTAAGAGAAATTAGTTATTCTCGATTTGTTATTCCAGTAGGTCCGGTGCACCCGGCATTAAAAGAACCAGTCCATTTTAAGGTGACGCTTCAAAGAGAAGAAGTCGTAGATGTTGATCTTCGCATAGGGTATGCCCACAGAGGAATAGAGGCACTGGCCCAGACCAGAAATCTGATCCAAACGTTGTATCTGGTAGAACGAATCTGCGGGATTTGTTCCCATAGTCATGCAACATGCTTCGTCCAAGCTATTGAAGAAATTGGAGGCATCCAACCATCAGAACGAGTGCTTTACCTTCGAACTTTGATAGCGGAACTGGAGCGGATACATAGTCATATACTGTGGCTTGGCGTAATGGCGCATGAAATCGGATTCGACACTCTCTTTATGTTTGCGCTGCGTGCTCGAGAGAAAGTTATGGATTTATTTGAAGAAATAACGGGCAATCGTGTTCATCATTCGCTGAACACTATAGGAGGAGTCCGTAGCGATCTAACGCCTCACTCCAAAGAGAAAATCGTTAACTATATGAAAGACATTAAGAAAGCGACCCATTACATGCTTAATGTGTTCCAGGACAAAACTGTAGAAAAAAGACTTGTCAGTATAGGTGTATTGAGCCAAGAGGATGCTAGAAGGCTCTGCGTTGTAGGTCCAACAGCCCGAGGATCTGGAGTGAAAATCGACACTCGCAAAGATGACCCTTACGCAGCATATGAGGACTTTAAAAACAGCTTTTCTGTCGTTGTCAGGACTAAAGGAGACGCCTATACACGAACAGAAGTCCGACTTTTAGAGATATTGGAGTCCGTTAACATAATTAATTCTACACTAGACCAACTGCCGAGTGGGCCAATTGCCCCGGTGGATTCGGTTTTGAAGTTAGTTAGGAAAATCCCAGAAGGCGAAGCTGTTTCGAGAGTTGAAGCCCCACGAGGCGAGCTCCTATACTTTGTAAAAACTGACGGAAAGGAAAGTTTAGATCGGTTAAAAGTGCGTACCCCAACGCTTGCAAACATCATTAGCCTGAAAACCTTGCTAATAGGGAGAGAAGTGGCTGATATTCCGGTAATTGTCGCCTCTATTGACCCTTGTATCAGTTGTACCGATAGATAGCAAAAGGTAAGTGTTGAACATGACTGAGAGCACATTAACACTTATTGCAATAGCACTCTCATTCCCTGTCATAGTTTTCCTTAGCCTTCTCTTTGAGGGGATTGATAGGAAGCTTCATGCGAGAATGCAGAACAGAATAGGTCCCCCAGTGATACAGCCTTTTTA
This sequence comes from Candidatus Bathyarchaeota archaeon, assembly GCA_014859755.1. GTDB lineage: Archaea > Thermoproteota > Bathyarchaeia > Bathyarchaeales > Bathyarchaeaceae > Kmv02. Next base: position 259 of record JACUTO010000114.1, on the reverse strand, counting down.
TGACTTTGTCAAGTTATTTGGCAAAGAGAGGATAGTTCCCGAATCCGCCGCATCCCTAATCTTCACAACTGTTCCGGTCATAGCGGCTATTTGCGCTGTTCTTGGTGGAATGATACCATTGATCACAGCATTGTTCAGAGTCTCTTTGGTTGGAGACCTTATTCTCATATTGTATCTGTTAACGATGCCTTCGTTAATGATAATATTGGGAGGATCTTCATCAGGCAACCCCTTTGGAGCAATTGGATTTTCACGATCA
>JACUTO010000113.1 GCA_014859755.1 Candidatus Bathyarchaeota archaeon | reverse complement strand
TTTCTTTTGCATAAACTATCCAGTACGGTTCAACCAAGCCGTATTCGAATGCCCATAGAATGTAGATAGCTGCTAGAGCTAGTGCTGAGCTAGGCATCCAAGACCATGTTTGCAAGTGCTCTTTGAAGGCATCTTTCACGAGCTTGCCTAATTGTTTAGGGCTACATTTTTCGCTCGCTTGTCTGTTCTGAGGAGAGATCGTTTCCGTAAGCATGGATAATCGGATTATTCCAGCAGTTACGCCTACTATGGCTAAGCCAACGTAAGCCCATCTCATTGGAACTAGAATCCCGTAAACGTCGATCAGGTAACCGCCGATGGAAGGCATTATAGCCCATGGAAGAAAACTTAAGCAACTATAAAATGCGAAGGCTGTTCCTCTTTTTTGCTCGTTTATCGAGTCCGCTAGTATTGCCCAGAATGCGGGTTCAAATATCCAGCACATGTTGATTAAAATGACAGCCAGAATTAGGAATTCCCAGTCAGGTGCAAAAGCCACTAGGAATTGACTTAACCCAAGCAGCACAGTCATCCAGCCGATTAATTTCTTTCTCCCGTACAAGTCGGCTATGTGACCGCCTATGATTGCGAATATGACAAAAGTAGCGCTTCCAAAGGCTGCTATTAAGCCTATGCTTATTTCTGTTCCGCCTAATCCGAAGACGTATAGAGAGAAGTAGGTGCTACAGATGCTTGTAGGGATTCCCCATAGAGTTGATGTGAGGGTTAACACTAAATAATTGCGTGTCATAAAGCCGAAACGCGGCTCGTCCTCTGTTTTCAATTCTTACACCCTCACAGGTTAACTTTTGCTTTGCTTTCAGGAAGTTTCTATGATACATGCGAATCCTCTTCTACGATAACAGTTCTCCCTTAAAAAATTAACGATTTGACACTTACGCTCTTTTCCACTCAAAACTCCCTAACGTAAAAATAGAGTCACAACAGAAATTGCAATGCAGAAATAAGTAGAGAATCCATAAAACACTTAAAGCACAGATTCTTGTTTTTAGGAATGATCGAATATGAACATTGTAATGGCAAGTCTAGCAGAGTTAATACGCGAATACTTTAATCTAAGTCAATTGGCAAGCGAAATTGGCGCCTCAGTGATTGTGTTTGCGTTTGCCATTATCGTTGGTTGGACAGTGTACTTCATTTTTGAGAGGTATTTCACTAGATGGGCAAAAAAGACAAAAACGAAGATAGATGACGCCATACTGCGCAATATTAAAGCACCAATTTATCTTTTTGTCATCCTTGTTGGTGCATACTACGGTTTGGAGTCTCTCACTTTTCTTGACCCATACTCAGGACTTTTGACGGTGATATTTACCATCGCTGAAATTCTGTTAATCACCTTCATAATAAGCAGGGTCATCAACGTTCTCGTAAGCTGGTATGCTGAGAAGAGTGCAAAGCGCGGAAAGAGGAGAAGTGAACATATTCTCTTTCTTTTTAAGAAGATCATTCAGATAGTTGTTTATGTATTCGCATTCTTAGCTGTTTTGGCAGTTTTTAAAGTCGATCTTTCGGGTGTAGTTGTTGGTCTTGGTGTTGGCGGTATAGCCATTGCCTTGGCATTGCAAACCATTCTGAGCGATGCTTTTAGCGCGTTCTCTATCTATTTTGACAAACCGTTTGAAATTGGCGACTTTATCGTTGTAGGTGACTATTCTGGAACTGTAAAACAAATAGGAATGAAATCTACGAGATTGCAGCTGTTGCAGGGCGAGGAACTGGTTATATCAAATAAGGAGCTTACGACAGCCAGCGTGAGAAACTTTAAGAAGCTGAAAAAACGGCGGATAGTCTTTACCTTAGGCGTAACCTGTGACACACCGCTCAAAAAACTCAAAAAAATTCCTGAAATGATATCAAAGATAATAGAAACGATGGAATTAGCTGAGTTAGATAGGGTGCATTTCAAAAAGATTGGAGATTTCAGCCTTAACTTCGAGGTAGTGTACTACATGAAAGTAGGAGACTACGTTAAGTACATGGACACGCAGCAGGAGATCAACTTCGCTGTAATAGAAGCTTTCGAGAAGGAAGGCATAGAAATGGCGTTCCCAACACAGACGATCTTCTTAAACAAGAAGCCCCAGTAAGAACAGCATGTAACGCGCACTAATTTTTGGATTTACTTACACCGACGTGCACCACGAAAGCCAAATAGTTAATCAATTCTTGCATATCAACTAGACAATAGGAGACGATGAAATGAAGGGAATTCCTCGTAAGCCATCAAGACTAGACCCCCTCACAAGATTTAGCGGTGGACCGGATTGTGTAAACAGACGAACGATTAGTGACTTCTGGCAATGGGCATATTCAGGCATAATGCAAAACGTGGAACGTGGAGTTCTCGCAGAGTACATTGTGGCAACCCTGCTGGGCGTTGACAACGAACTAAGAATCCCTTGGCTTGCTTATGACCTCAAACTGTCCAATGGAAAAACTCTCGAAGTCAAGACAATGTCGCTGTTACAGGCATGGCATCAAAAAGAATTGTCCAACCCCAAAGTTGTCATTAAACCTACCAGAAAATGGGACCCGAAAACTGGTATCATGGATGATACACCTACATTCCACTCAGATCTATACGTCATTTGCTTTTTCACAGCAGACAATCATGACACTGCTAACCCTCTCAACATTGCTCAATGGGAGTTCTACGTGCTTCCAAAGAAGCAAATTGAAGGCTTCTGGAAAGAGAGAAAATCGATTTCACTGAAATTTCTGAGAGAAAAATCCATCAAACCTACCACCGCCTTCGAGTTAAAAGACGAAGTCATAGAACTATGCAAATCAACAAGTGATGCGCACGCAAGTTGATGCGCATGATACGAATTGCTACCTGAAACATGTGTTGTCGGCAACATCTAAAAAGCTTTTAGAGTCCTGGAATTATCCGTGCGAAGAAATCAATCTCGACACAGCTTTAGTCCAGGAAGCTGTTCCACCACCAGCATTAGGCAGTCTGAACAACTCCGTATGGAGTGAAACCGATGGAAACCGCAGATGGGGTTCGGGAATCTTTTCAAAACACCCAGTTGAGGAAGTTAGTTTTGAAAATAGCTATTAAGGTTCAGTCATTGCAGGGGAAATAACTGTCTAGCACGCACATTTTATGGATTCGATGATTATTGATTGTGGTCTCACTAATACTTCTCTAAGCGGCGGATGTTTCAGCAATCCTTTCCGTGTCGGTCTTGGCTCGACAAGCCTTGATACAACCAACTTACTTTTGTAGAGTGCATCAAAATAGTCCGTCAACGTTCTGTGGAAAGATGTGGTTGTAAATGGCTTCACAAGTCTCTCCATTTTCCATTGAACAGGATACTTGACTATTCCAAAATATCTTTTTGCCGCGCTTGTTCTCTTTCCGTCAACAATTATCGTTTCGAAACACGGATGAGAAACTGAAAAAACAAATCGCCCCCCATTCCTCAAAACCCTTGCCACTTCAGATATTGCCCTTTTATAATTCTCGATGTCCTGAAGAGACATGAAATAAGCTACGACATCAAAATGATTGCTTGAAAACTCTTCAAGATCAGTGGCATCCAAAACGTAGTAGCATATACCCAGCTTCTCTTTTGCTTCTTCTCGTTTTGCCAGTTCTATCAGTTTTTCTGAGAAGTCTATCCCAGTTACTTTGGCGCCTTTTCTCACTAGGATTCTTGTGTTGTATCCCTCTCCGCACGCTAAGTCCAGTACAAGTCGATCTCTTACATCTCCTATTAATCTAAAGGTCGCAGGATTGTTAAGCTCATCTCTGTAGTGGTCCTTGCCTTTCCTCACAAAATCTACCCAAGATTCTACAGCATCATTCCACTCTTTCTTGCACAAGAAACTATCCCCTATCTCTTCGCATACATAACTAAGTAAGCACTCATTCTAAAAATTAGTTTCGCGGGCGTGTTTCATAATCAAAAAGTTCTTTAATCGAAAGTAAGAAGTTTTCCGAGAGTTGGTGAGATGTTGCAAGCCAGATCTGCGGAAGAAGCAGACCATGACGAAATCTTAACGATGACGCAAGAGGCCTTCAGAAAAGCTGCAGGTGGACGTTCAACAGGAGAATTTGAAAGCAATATAGTTGAAGCTACAGTTACTGCTGATCCAAACTTTCGCAAAGGAGACCTAAGAATCGTTGAAGCAGAAGGCAAAATCGTCAGCATGATGCTTATCATAAGGCGTCAAGCACGAATCGGCAAGGCAATAGTTAACAACGCTATAGTTTCTCCAGTTGCGACTCGTGTAGGCCATGAAAAGAAAGGTTACTGCAGCTTAGTCATGCGAAACGCGATAAACTACATGAAACAGCAAGAATTCGACATCACAACTCTTTGGGGGCACCCTTGGCTATACACTCATTATGGATATTCGCCAGCCATGGTAAGCCCAAGCGTGGCAATAAAGCCGGAAAGGTGCCACACAACTGAAGTTAAAGACACGTTTACAATACAGTCTTATGAAGAAACACAAGCAAAAGCAGTCACAGGCATATATCACCAGAACACCGTCAACCAAGTATTGGCAGTAATAAGAAACCCCGAACCATTCGAATGGAAGGTTCACAGTCCAAACGTCAAATTCCACACGGTAATTGACAAAAAAGGTAGAGTTATAGGTTACTTTGTAATCAGTCAAACCGCTCCGTCAGGCAGAAACCTACTGGAAATCGGAGTTGCTAATACGGAAGCGTGCAAAATAATCTTCAACAAATTATTAGACTACGCAAAAGAGAAGAAACTGACTGAACTAATCTGTCCAATGAGCCCACAACACCCGTTCGCGAAATTCGCATACTGGCAAAACGCGGAACTCAGAACAACAAGTGCCAGTGGTGCTGGGTTCGGACGGATTCTGAACATGACCACTTTATTTGACAAAATGAAAAAGGAACTTGAAAGTCGATTGAATCGTTCAGAGTTTTGCAATAAGACACTATCACTAGCCGTAAAAACGGGGAAAGACACTACAACCTTTCTGATTAATGATGGAGAAATCACAGTTTCAACTGAACGAGAGAAAGCAGACTACACGTTAGAAGCACCGTTA
>JACUTO010000112.1 GCA_014859755.1 Candidatus Bathyarchaeota archaeon | reverse complement strand
GTAGTCTACGTTGTTAAGAGCGAGAAAACCTTCCTCATAGACGCGGGGACAAGTCAAACAAACGAAAAAATCCTGAGTACACTTGAAGAGTTCAAGATAAGTCCAGAGTCCATAAACGCCATAGTGGTAACTCACGAGCACTACGACCACGGGGCTGGGGCAGCAGGGCTCCTTAAGAAGATGCCTAACGCGTTTGTTTCCGCTTCTGAGAAAACAGCCGAGATACTGAGAAACCCATCAGAGTTTTTTGAAACAACGAAGAGGCACTACGGCGACGCTGCTGTGCTTGTGAGCGACTACCCTCCAGTCAGCGATGTTCAGGTAGTTGAGGAAGGAGACGGGTTCGACCTTGGAAGCGGCGTCTCACTTGAAGTTGTAACTCTTCCAGGGCACACCCCTGGGAGCATAGGGCTCTTTGAGCCGAAAACGAAGACATTCTTCGCTGGGGACGCCGTGTGTAACTACAATGAGGAGTTTGAGTTCTACATGCCCCCATCGTTCCCTGAACTCTTCGACTACGAAAACTACCTCAAATCCCTGGACAAGATGCTGGGGATAGACTTTAAGTACCTCTGCATGGGGCACTTCGGCACCCAGAAGCAACCTAAGGCCAAGCAAATAATCAAGAAGGCTGCTGAGGTTGCTAAGGATTGGAAGGACACTATAGTATATGTCTACGGGAAGACGAAGAGTGAAGAGCAGGTCTACAACGCCCTCATAGAGAGGGCCGGAGACAACGAGTACATTAAGAGCTTTCCAGACTTCATAAGGAGAAGTATTCTCGGCCAGCTCATAAGAGGTTACGTGCTGTCCCTAAAGCTTTAACCTGTTGAACCATCAATGCACGCGCACAAAATCTAACTCAACGTTAGAGTTATCTTCTGCTCGCTAAGACTTGTTTAAACTCTGCGCGAATCAGCATTATCGAGGCGACGTTTACTCGCCAATCGCCTGCATGATCACTGTTCTTCGTCTAGAGTGAACATCGGTTTCCACGAAAACCAGGGACTGCCACGTACCCAAAACCGCGCGTCCGTCAATCAAGGGCAACGTTTTATCTGGACACAGAAGCATTGATCTGAGGTGGGAATGGGCGTTGGATGGATGCCTGTAGCCACCGTGCTTCGGAATTATTTTTTCAAGAAAGTCTTTGATATCGCTGTCGAGGCTAGGTTCATGTTCGGTTAAAATGATGACGCCAGTAGCGTGGGGAGCGAAAACGTGAACCAAGCCATTTTTGATTCCTGACCGGTTCACAATCTCCTGGATCTTACGGGTGAGGTCTATGAACTCTATTTCTCCTCTAGTGGAGAACGTGATGGTTTCTTTAAAGATTTTCATTCTCATTCATTCTCCTTCAATGAAGGACCTACATTCGTTAGGAGTAAAAAATATTACCGCTGGAAGTGGAGACTTCACCCGCAAAATCCCTCTTTTTTGTCGAGTTTAGATAAACGAAAAGTGAAAATAGAGCTTTCCCACAAATTTGAAATAAGACATGGATACTATGCGCTATTCGGATGGAAAGAGGCGCAGAACATGTTGTATATCTTTAACTTCAATCTAAAAGAGTACAAAGTGATGGAATATCAAAAGTTCATCAAGGAAAATGAAAAAACTATGGTTGAACACGCTCCTAAAGGATGGAAATACATGGGAACATACTTCTATGTTCTAGGGTTTGGGCCATATACTGCTGCACAATTCTGGGAAATTTCTGACTACGCCGACTTTGATACCTTCCGCAATCATGAAGATCCGACATGGTTAAAATTGATGGAACGGTCAATGGAATTTGGAACCCCTGAACCTACGCCTGCCTGGTTGTTACGAGAGGCTGGAGACACGAAAATAACCGAACCAAAAAAGAAACCATAAGTAGAAAAAGTGATAATGGTGATGTCCACCGCAACCCCCTTCTTTTTCTGTTTTCTCAACCATCTCTAGCCTTAATGAAGTGCAAGCAATAGGCTATGCCCGCACATTTACAAATCTTGCAAGACGATCTTCAGTTTGTTTTCCACCCGAAATGGTTGAATGCTTTTCCTCTGAATGGGCTTCAGCCGAACGCTATCGCCACTGGAAAGGCTGGGACAGATTTGAACTTGGAGAAACCGATCATTTAGCTGAAAGAGCACACCAAGCTGTTGGAGGCTACCTGCTCCAAAGAAATTCCTAAACCGCCTAGGCAAGAAAGCTGAAGAAAGAAGACTGATGGGTGTCTCGCCAACTTTAAGGGAAACTCGTTGATGCTTTTGTATCCACTTGACGTGAGAATCTCTGGCATGACGTTGCCGTAAACAAGTTGGGAAAGGTTGCTCACCCCGTCTTCAAATTGATTTATGCTCAGAGGTGGTGAACTTATAGTTCTGAAAGAAGCTTATTTCGAGCTTTAATGTTGCGAATAAGGCTTTCTGCAGTCAATAGGGTAGGCAAACCTGTCCATTTTTCCCTATTTGTAATGTATAAGTTGGACAACTTAGTGGCATTAGTGCAGTCTGTATTACCTTGATTTAGTAACGTCACCAATGCTAACCACAGCCTTGAAGACAAAAGTGAGCGTGTTGTTTGGATACAAAAGCATCAACGACTTCTTCCACTTTTCTGTCGAAAACTCATTCCAATTCCTTTTTCAACCTCTGTCTTTGTCTACGAATGTGCCTCCTGCTGTATCCAATGTAAGGATCCACCGTCTTCGCCGTCTTCCAACCGAACCAAGCCTTCATCTCCGGCAGTGTTGTTGTCGGATCCTCCAAGAACCGTGTCGCCCGGTTCAGCCGGAAGAAATGAGGATAGTAACGGTCTCCCATGACACGTTTCACGATGTTGATGGCTGTGCGAGGTGAGAAATTCCACACTCTACCTTCCTTGTCTCCAGGGTTACGTCTCGTTTGCTCAACGTTCTTTATAATGAGATCTACGTATGGATAGTCAACGAGAACTTCTAAAGGTTCTCTTTCACCGCCTTTCTTCGGCTTAGCGTTAACAATCAGTAAACCATCTTTGACTAGGAAGTCTTTTTTCGTTCTTTCCAGGGCCTCAGCTTTCCTCACTCCAAACCAATATAAGAAGGCTAGGAAGGACTTGTGACTCAACATCTTACCCTTAGCAAACCGTCCATTCTCCATGGCGTCTTTGAAAGTTTGGAAGTCTATAGGCGCTGTCACCTTCCCATACTTATACTTCGGCAACGCTATCACCCATTAGACGGTAAGTATGTTGCGTAAAACGTACCTTTTGCGCAAACTAATATTGCTTTATAACATTCTAAACTACACGTCCATATTTTTCCGCAACCAATTCAGAAACACTTGACGTAGTGAAGGTGACAAAGACTAGACTCTTATTAATGAAAAATAATATTAAACCTGAGAATATTCGGGGGACAATGGTGAGCAAAACTCGTGCCGAGAGTGATATTCAAAGGTGGCGCAAGAGAGGATTCTACAGCGAAACCGTTTTGGTTAAGAAACTTGAGAAGCAAGGGTATAATGCTGTTCGGGTGCCAGTCAGCAACCCAAGCCGCAACCCCTTGCCTGACGTTATAGCCAGACGCGGCGAGCACGTTTATGCCTTTGAAGTGAAAACCGCCAGTTACTACGCCTATTTCCCAAAGAAACAAATCGAAAAGCTGTTCAGTTTCCTCGACCAATTGATTCCCATTTCCCCTCAATGTAAACACGCCGTTTTGGCTGCCCACTTTGGTAGGCGATGGATATTCCGGGAGATGAACTGGAAAGACTGGGAGAGTGGCAAGCTAGCTGAGCGAGAGCGCGTCTTGAAGAGGGATAAAGGAAATTTCGATTTAAAACGGGGTAAGAGAAAATGAAAGAGAAGGTGGTTCTCGCCTCATCTCTGTGCAAGCAATACCAAATTGGCAGCCTCACGATCGAAGCTCTAAAAAACCTAGATCTGGAAATTGAGAAAGGCGAGTTCGTCTCCATCTACGGACCTTCGGGCGCCGGAAAAACAACCCTCCTAAACCTCATCGGAGGTCTTGACAAACCAACGAGTGGAAAGGTTGTCGTTTTTGGACATGATCTTGGAACCTACGATGAAGATTTTTTGGCAACTTTCCGCTGTGCCTATGTTGGATTCGTTTTTCAATCCTACAACCTCATTTCAACCCTCACCGCCATCGAAAACGTCGCCTTCGCTGTGGAGTTAGCTGGCTGGCCTAGAGAGCGCATTGGAAAGCGTTCGGAAAACTTGCTCAAGTTGGTCGGCCTCGAACATCGAGCCAATCACTTTCCCGCCCAACTCAGCGGAGGCGAACAACAACGGGTTGCCTTTGCTCGAGCCTTAGCCAACGATCCGCCTCTTCTCCTTGCAGACGAACCCACAGGAAACTTAGATGTGGAAACTGGCCTTGAAATTGTCCGCATACTAGAGAAAATGAAGACGAAAGGAAAAACCGTCATCGTCGTAACCCACGATGAAAGAATCTTGGAACTTGCAAACCGTACCTTGCGTCTACATGATGGGAGGATTATGGATACAAATGAGTGAAATCTCGTTCCCCATAAAGGATTTGACACGAAGAAAATTTCAAACAGGCCTAACTATCCTCGGTTTGACAATTTGCACCTCCGCAACGCTTTTTCTCGTCATTTTTGGAAGCAACTTGGGCTTTGAAATCGCTTTCCTAACCTTAGGCGGACGACTAACCAGCGGATTTTCTAACATATTCTCACGCTTCATTTTCGTAGTTGGTCTTCTAAACATCTTGGCAGGAGCTTTCATAACATCTTTTCTCGTCTATTTGACGATGTCTGAACGGGTGCGAGACATTGGAGTGATGAAGGCAGCTGGTTGTTTGAGCGGCTCTATTCTTGGTTACTTTATCACCGAACTCTCCATTCTTGTTTTTCTAAGTTGTATAGCTGGAACAATTTTTGGGATTGGAGCCTATTACCTTTCCATCAATTTATTGAACGTTTTAGGCTTTTCTGTTTCACAGGTCCTTAGCATATGGGCTGTTCTTCTCGTTTTTCTCGTCCTGATTCTCGTTTCCCACATTTTCGGAGCTCTGCCCATAATAAAAGCGGCTAAAGTGAAGCCAGCTGAAGCCTTGTCTCCTCTTTATTCGCTTGGAACAACCTTCGAGCTCGGAAGGGCGGTCCCTTCAAAGTTGGGTTTCACGTT
>JACUTO010000111.1 GCA_014859755.1 Candidatus Bathyarchaeota archaeon | reverse complement strand
CAAGGATTCTGCATTCACCGTTGTAGGATGCGCATACACAGGTCTCCGGCATATTGGCACTAGAAGATGGTCAATCATTAGCACTTCGATTGCCTTGCAGAACATGGTGATTGCGGCTTGGGCCATGGGAGTGGGATCATGTTGGATAGGAGACTTCAGAGAAGATAAGATCAAACAACTGCTGAACATTCCTGACAAGTGGAAGGTTGTAGCGCTTGTATCTTTTGGATATCCTGCTGAGAAACCAAAGGCGAAAAGTAGGAAGCCTATTGAAAAAATAGTCAGCTTCAACAAGTTCTAGAAATAATCGTACATGAAGAACATTTACTAGCGATCAAATCCCGCACCCCGCGCCACTTCTGATTGTCAGGTGACGTGATGACAAAAAGCCTTTAAGGGTTGTTGTTTACAAAGTTTTAGTGCACAAGGAGCTACAGAAAGCAGTGTCAGTGTTACGGAAGCTAACCGATCCAGAAACGGATCAGGAAACCCGCATAACCGTCCATGCGCTCCGAATCCGTGCCGAGGGCGTAGTATCAGAAGAGTGGAGGCCAAACTGGATGGAAGGAAGTGACTGCGATGACGGAGACCAACATAGCGGAAACTACGCCTCGGGTAAGAGGATTGATCACAAGCTTAGGTCAGTCCATCCTGTCCCTTTCATTTAATTTTGGTGGAATGCTGGCTGGAACGCTTCTCGCCGTATATCTTGGCGTGTTCTCCCTAGCCCCATGGACCCTCGCTCTTTTTCCGGGAATTCTAAGCGTCAGAGGAGCCATAGGCGGTCTTTTCAGCGGTCGCCTAAGCACGGGTCTACACCTAGGAACCGTTAAAGCCAGCTACACCAAAAACACGAAGGATTTTTATCTCCTTTTGCGTGCGGTCATCGTATTGTCGCTTGTAAGTGGCATCATGATCGGGCTAGGAGCCTCGATGTTCGGCTTGTTTCTTTGGAAAACCACGGTCATAGACTTCATTGAGATACTGGCCGTGATTACCGCGACCATGGGCCTATCCATCGTTTTCGTCTCACCCATAACAATAGCAGTTTCTGCTCTTTCTTTTAGACGTGGTTTAGACCCCGATGTTACCGTGTATCCTATAACATCGACGGTAGCCGACATCATTGTTACAGCATGTTACATCTTCAGTCTGAACATCTTCTTCACGTTAGCTCCCTTTGGATATTACTTGATTGGGCTGCTCGACTTCGTTTTCCTTCTCGTTGTGGTATACCTTTTAGTTAAAAACGTTAGAGAAGAAAATTTTGTTGAAACGATTAAAGAATTCTTGTTCACTCTTGTCTTTGTGACCTTTATCGTCAATGTTACAGGCTCCTTCCTCGTTAAAGTAAGTGAGGTTATAGGTAATAGACCAGAAATATACGTAGTTTACCCGGCGTTGATCGATACCGTGGGAGACGTAGGCTCCATCGTGGGTTCAACAGCCACTACGAATCTCGCTTTAGGTACAGTTAAACCATCCTTTTCCTCAATTAAACAACACCTAACCGTGTTAGGCGGAGGATGGATGGCCTCAATGACAATGTTTACACTTTACTTCATAACGGCATCCTTTATGCGCAGAATAACCACTCTAGACGGTCTGTTAAAATTCGCGGCGCAACTCTTAACTACGAACATCTTAGCCGTCTCAGCCATGGTTATTATCGCATACGCCGTGGCCATTTTTACCTACAGAAGGGGTTGGGACCCGGATAACTTTGTAATTCCCATTGAAAGCTCGTTGGCAGACAGCATAACAACAATCTCTCTTCTTATAGCGCTAACTGTTATCGTCTAATTCCCAGATGCCCCTTAAGATTCTTCAGCAGCAGGCGCACGGACCCCGGAAGCTAACTCCTTAAAATCTTCTTCTCCTTCCGCATAGCCTGAAGCAATCAAGATATCGCCCGCTTTGATCACCGTCTCGGGGCGAGGACGCAACCACTTTTTGCCTCTTCTGATGACCAACACCCACATACCTGTCTCTTCTTGGATTTGGGCTTCTCGCAGGCTCTTTCCCACTAAGGGGGAAGTATTTGAAATGCGCACCCGAGTTACGGTTTCCTCCGCTTCTTCTATTACACGTCTCAATATGGGGTGGGGTTCCAGCCCTCTGAGCACAACGTCAGCAATTTCCGTAGCGGCGTCCGCTATTTCTTCCGTGACTACCCCTAACCTTATCAAACCTAGGAAATCTTTGGATTCTTCGGGTTTGAAGCCGCTGGATAAAACGAGGAGCTCAAATTCCGTGTGTAGATTGTCCATACGTTCCTCAAGGGCTTGCACTTCCTCTGCTAGTTCTCGACTGTTAAGAAGGAGTGAGGAGTACGCAAGGTCTATCATGAGTTCAGACGTGTCTTTCAGAGACACGAGTTTGTCTACAACTTTTTTGAAATGCCCTTTAGTTAACGTCAACCTTGACTTCTCCCTATTCCATTTCTTTGAGTTTTCCTTCAGCCAAGCCTTTCAAGTCATCAACTCCTAAAGGCGCGCCCCTAGCAATGAGAACGTCGCCTTCCAGAATTGTTTCGTCTTCGCTGGGATCTATAATCCATTCCTTCCCACGGCGGATCGCTATTATGTCAACCCCTATCTTGGCGGCTAGCTCCAAATCTCCCAGCTTTTTATTAATGAAAAATGAGCTAGGTTTGACTTCGGCTCGTGTCAATCGTTCCTCAACTTTTTCGAAGGCTTCTCGAATGATGGGGTGAATGCCTATTTCTTTGAGTACGATGGTTGCTATGTCGGCGGCGGCATCAGAGATTTTGTCGGTGGCAGCAGCTACGGTTGCTACTCCGATGAGGGATTCAGCGTCTTCTGCGTCTCTGGCTGCCAGCATGGCGTTCATGTCTAACATGTAAGCGAGGTAGTCTACCCGTTTTTCAAGCTCTAAAACCTCTTCGGCAAGCTCGCGACTGTGGAAAAGAGCTGCTGAATATGCTAGATCGATCATTATCTCAGATAAGTCCTTCATTTCGGTGAGGGCTTCTCGAACAGAAATGGGTTTATACTCAATTTTCTCTGGTTCCGTCAAGCAGAGAAAACTCCCCTAAAGTTAGCATGGCTACGCTTCATCAATTTTCACGTGTCGATACTTATATGATGATATACAATCTTTTAATTCTATCGCACACGGCGCCCTAGCTCCAAAATTTGATTTCTCACTCTGTTTTAGGGAATCAACGTGAGCACCAGTCCGGAGGCTAGAGGTATAGCTAGGTTATCGCTGATGGGTAAGGGAAGACATTCTATCAGCATCCCTGCTGCGGCGCCCACAAAGGCTTTCACTGGATCAACAAAGATCATAGCCCCAACAGAGGCAAAGAGGAAGCCGAAAATTGAGCCCTCCACATTCTTTCCTTTGTTGAAGGGAAAGGTAACGCTTCCAAATTTTCTTCCAAAAATGTTGGCAAAACCGTCGCCTAATGTGAGTATTGCGATGGATGCATAACTAGCAGACGCGGGAAAAAGGATGAGTGAAAATACTATGCCCAAAGCGAAAAAAATTGGCGCTGTTGCGAATTCATAAAGTTCTGATTTATTAGCGGCTCTCCAAGTTATTGCGGAGAGTATGGGAAAGTTGATTCCTAGAAGTCTGGCAACCTCAGATATGATGTACAACAAAGTTAGGATGAGTATCAATGAAGATACCAAATAACTTCCTAATATGTATATGCAAACAAACGGCACCAAAAAGCTACCTATATGAATCGTTTCGCGAATTCTCTCGCTTCTTGAAATAGCCGGACTGGAAACCTGCAACACATTATCTGTTATGATCGGTAAAATTCCTGAGAGGTCATCCTTAACGACAAAGTCGGATTTGACGCTCAAAATGAAATCAGGATTGTAGCCAACCCTTAATGTGCAAAGGGGAAACATGGGAAGATTGTTTCGGTCGTCAGCGACAATAACACAGTCTTGGGAGGATAAACCCTCTTTTTCAAGAATTTTTTTCAAAACCATTGCCTTACCACCAGATTTTAGAACGTCGCCCCCGATCACACCTGTCAAATGACCGTTGACTACCTCTAGTTCCAAACCGAATGCGTAGTCAGCGTTTAGTCTTGTGGCTAGGTCTTTGACAAAAAGTGTGGGAAGACCCAAACTTATGAGGGCTGTCTTATACCCTGCCTTGTTTAATCTTTCAAAGACTTCTCTCGCACTTGGCATCAAGGGAATTTTCTTATAGAGTTGAAAGACCTCGTCCACCGTGAGCCCTTGGAGCATCATGAAAATTCTTTTCAGTGCGGATTCAAGGGAAAGTAACCCAACTTCGTATAGAATCCCCATTACAATGATCTTAATGAAACCCCAAAGACCCACGTTTCTCATCGTCTCGAAAAGTAGGTAACGCCTCTTCGGTATCAAAACCCCTTCTACATCGAAGACGACCAATCGATTGAGTCCATGCCCATATGCTTTCCCATTCGCCAATGGAGGCGTCCTCCTCAACAATAATTACCTTGTTGAATTGAATAACTTTCCGGAGCTCATAGAGAAGATTTATGATGATGCCGAAGGATTAAAGGAGGCTTAATTTGGGCTTATCTTACATTTTTCTTTTTGATACGGTCACGTGTATGTTTTTGTTTCGTAACAATTCTCAAAAAATGGATTGGTATATAATAAATCTTAAAAATAGATTGGTATAGAATTCTGGCTGGTGATACTATGAGAAAGAAAACTATTGTAATGTTGGCTATGACACTGCTTTCAGCCATCTTATTTGTTCCACTGACTAAAGCGCAAATTACCCCAAGGGAGTTTCATGTGTATGCGTGGGTGGACAAGTTGCAGTACGCGCCAGGCGATTCCGGTACGCTATACATTACGATCCGAAATGATTTGGCGACCGAAGTTTATGTCTACAACGTCACCATCGAATATCCTTGGCACGCCTACGTGAAAGACCACTGGGAAGGTAATGAAACTATTGAGGTAAAAGCGGCTATAGCAAGGGATGGCGGCGTGATTAACAAGGAATCCAAGTTTACAGTGCCGAAGGATGGAAAAGCAATCACCGTTGGCACCACTACAATCAATGTAGATGTTTGGACAGATGAGCTCGGTAAAGAAGATCCAGATAATGCGGCACTCATCAGCGTTGCTACTCCACCTTTGCATATGGCACTCACGGACATGGATACATGGATGACGTATCTGACGGTAGCGCTCGTAGTTTGCACAATAATATTAGCGATAGTGATCTTCATTGCGACGCGTAGGCCACGAGCACCCAGAGCCTTAATACCTAGAGCTCCAGCGCCTCCTCCGCCGAAACCTAAAG
>JACUTO010000110.1 GCA_014859755.1 Candidatus Bathyarchaeota archaeon | reverse complement strand
TCAGCGTCCCAGCCGGAAACAACAGCGCCTTTCTTACGCAAAACGTAGCCGCATCTCTTCATCCAAAACCCGTTCATTCTCTTAGAGAATTAACGTTTTCCAAATCTTTGCGCGCGAAAGCGTTGACAGACATCTTTTGATACTAATGAATGATAATCACAACGAAGACGTTGGAGCTTACAAAAATCGGGGGATTAGATGGATATGACGAACAGGAGTCGCTCGACCAACTCCTTGTAGCGGTTCCTTATCGTGACTTCCGTCACCTGAGCAATTTCAGCGATTTCCCTCTGGGTTTTTCTTTCTCCAGCCAAGATCGACGCAATGTAGCTGGCGGCTGCGGCTATGCCGGTGGGGCCCCTTCCCGACGTGAGTTTTAGTTCCTTTGCAGAGGTGAGGATTTGGTGGGCGATTTCCTCAACCTTCCCCTGCATAGTTAGCTGGTTGGAAAACTTGGTTACGTACTGGCTGGGTTTTAAGGGTGGTATGAAATAGTCAAGTTGTTTTACGAGAAACCGGTAGCTGTTTCCAACTTCCTTCTTATGCATGTTCGAGGCTTGAGCAATCTCCTCGAGAGTCCAAGCTAATCCGCATTGTCTAGAAGCCACGTATATGGCGGCGGCTGTCATGCCTTGAATAGACCTTCCACGGATAAGACGCTCCCTAACTGCTTTACGATATATGACGGAGGCGGTTTCAAGGATGTTCTTGGGTAGGTTAAGACTGTTAGATATCTTGGAGATTTCAGAAAGGGCGAAGGCAAGGTTCCTCTCCGTAGCGTCAGAAACTCTGATGCGACGTTGCCACTTACGAAGCCGGTAAATCTGAGCCTTCTCCCTGGGAGGCAAACTCTTGCCATAAATGTCGCGGTCTTGCCAGTCGATCAGGGTGGAAAGGCCTTTATCGTGAATGGTGAACGTGAGAGGGGCTCCAACTCGAGCTCGCTTGTCACGCTGCTCGTTGTCAAAAGAACGCCATTCTGGTCCTCGATCCGCGAGTTTTGTGGCGACGACAAACCCGCAGTTCATGCACACAATCTCGGCGCACTCGTAATCCCGCATGAGCCGAGTGCTCCCGCACTCTGGACACTGCTGAACCTTCAACGGTTGCGGAGGGGATTCTTCCTTCATCTTTCTCTCTTCCTTTCTTTCCTTTCAAGTTTGGAGGGGACGAATTAAAGAACCAGACGCGCGCCCCCGCGCTCACAAAACCTAAGGTTCAAACGAGCCACTTCACTTAAACCTTTCTAAGAGTAATTTCTGAAAATTCCCACTTTGCCCCTTTGACTCCGATAGCCTGCATCGTTTTTCATCCATTTATGCATGCGCGCGCTTTCGCCTTAAACAATAGGTCAGCAGTTAGTGTATTCGACGATGCATATTCCTGGTAGCATGCGCCCATTTTTTCTTTCTTACCAACCGTGCTTGATTGTCGAAGGCGGAGTTCCCTTCGTCTTTCGTTTTTCATGTTTCTCGGAACGCTTAAACTTATTTATTTTAACAAGGTCACTTTCCAGTGCAACCCAATACTTGTGATTTAGATTTCTATGGTAAACAAATTTGTTTACCAATCTCTTCAGCTCTTTTGGGGGTAAGTTTTCACCACCAACTACCAACACCTTACTGCCTTTTGAAGTAATATCAACCTTGAGTTTCGCACGCAAGAAATCGGACAGAGTTTCTCTTTCATTCTCCAATTCACCCAAATCCACTCTTAACTTCCTCTTTCTCCTCCGGAACAAATCACTCAACCTCTACCGAAACAAGAGCCATTCTCACTTAAATGCGCGCGCATTCCGTTTGTCCTCATTATGGCGAGATGACTGAGGCATGTAAACGTGGGGTAAGTATGAGCATGGAAAACCTAATGAAGAAACAAGCGTCGAAGATTTACGTCAAGCCACAGCGCATGCTATTTTCGTAGAAAGAGAGGGTAAACCTCTAAACAATCTTTTAAGAGAAGGGCGAAGGGTGTTAATGGATAGGGTGTGTAGTTTGGACAGGAGAACAAGAGGATTTATTGAGAAAGGACTGGATGAAGTATTAGAAACGGACATCACAAACGGAATGCGTTGGATTCCAGATATAATGCCCTTAAGGTCACCAGAAGAACTCGCTCTAGGATATGTTCTCGGTTCTTTAACGGGATGGGCACACAATGTAATCAAGATTAGGAGGATAGCAAGGATATCTAAGACAAAGACGCCAGACGAGATAATGAAACTCACACGCGAAGATGTATCAGAAAAAGACGCAACCGAAATCAGGGATATGCTGATACGTAGAATTCTAGATATTGTGGAGATAATTAATAGAGAACTGAATAGATAGCTCAGGAGGTGAAAGGGGGAAAGAAGTGAAAGATCAAAAGCGTAAGTGTGAACAGTGCGGAAAGCTGTTTGTACCTTTAATTCTAAGCCATGCCAATTGAATGCGTGCACGACTAAAGAGGAATCAAACGATGAAATCTCGTTGGTTTTCTACTGTACAATGTAAAGGTTGCAGCTACAAGGGTTCCACTTACTGTTGGCGTCAATGCCCCTACAATATTTGGAAGAAGCAAACTTGGTGAAAGACACGCGTGCATATTGAAAAAAGGTTTATTGTTCGTTGCCGTCGGAGTAACTCTGAAATTTCATCCTAATATGTCAACCTAATGCCTTCTCGTCATCCGGCAAAATAAAATAGTGCAAACGAAAATAACACCCTAACCAACCGTGTCAAAAATGCTCCTACCCCGCAAGAATGCCTAATCTGCCCAAAAATATTGGAACGTATGCGCCGTAGAAACTTCTGATATCGAGTTTAGCCTAATCTGTTACCAATCAATAAGGCTTACTTCCTGCAAAGAACTCGTCGAGCGTGCATCCAAAAGAGCGGCTTAACCGAATAAATTCCCTCTCTTACAAGATGCGATTAAACCGAAAAGTTCCCACATCACACGCGCACTCTTTAATTCTTAAAGCACACACACTTGGCGTTGAGCCTGAGGAAGCGTTGGAGCTGGTGTGTGCTGGATAACTGCTACCTGCCGAATTATTGCAGTACTTAGGTAGCAGGTCAGGTATCAGGCTATCTAGTTTGAAGTTGAAAAGTGGTAGGGCAGAGAGTCTTGAGGATAATGATGATAATTATAATAGGGTTAACTAATTAACTAATCCTTTTTTATGATATGGGGTAAAGCTTAATTCTGTGGATACAAGGAAGCGGTCAAGGTAGCAGAAAAAGGGCAGAAAACGTTTAAGTGTTTAGGAAGTAAATACTAAACCTCTGAAAGTAATATGGTGAGAAGCTTGCCAGAATGGGTATGTTTCAAGTGTGGACAAAAATGGATTGACGAGAGCAAAGTCGAGCCAAGATATTGTGCCCTATGTGGTAGCCCCAGAATATAGGTCCCAACGGTCAAGAAACCGAAATAGAGTAGAGAACCGGAAAATGCATGTGCGTATAGAAGACTGTTCCTTAATTACGCGCGTGCATCAAAGGATTTGGAAATATATGCATATGTAGGTGCAATAGGAACTGTGCGCGCGATCTTCCACTGCTGCTGGTGGATTTGAGGCTTAATATTCTGGAGGCATGCCTCCGTAGCCGCCACCGGGCATTCCACCTGGGCCGCCAGGAGGAGTAGGCGGAGCCTTCATCTTTCCTGAGGCAATTACATCGTCTACCCTCAGTATCATCGTGGCAGCTTCAGTGGCAGACTTGATTGCCTGTTTCTTAACAGCTAGGGGTTCGTAGACTTCTAATTCCTTCATGTCCTTGATTTTTCCTTCGAAGACGTCGACGCCTGCCCATTTTTCGCCCTTTCCGTGACGGGATCTAAGCTCTGATAAAATATCTAGGGGGTCGAGACCAGCATTTTCACCTAAGGTTAACGGCACGGTTTCTATGGCCTCAGCGAATCTTTGGACAGCCAACTGCTCTCTTCCTGGCAGAGATTCAGCGCAGTCTCTTAGCGCCCTAGCGATCTCCATCTCTGGGGCTCCTCCCCCAGCGAGGATTTTAGGCTCCTGCACCACATCTCGGACGACGCATAGGGCATCGTGAACTGATCGTTCAGCTTCATCTACTATGCGTTCGGTTCCACCTCGGATTAGTATGGCCACAGAACGCGGATTTTTGCATCCTTCGATGAATGTCATCTTGTCGTCGCCGATCTTCCGCTCCTCAACGAGTTTAGCGTAGCCTAAGTCCTTCTCCGTGAGGTCGTCGAGGTTTGTCGAAACTTTGCCGCCTGTTGCCTTTGCAAGTTTTTCCATATCCGACTTCTTAGCTCGCCGCACAGCGAAAATCCCTTTTCTAGCCAAGAAGTGCTGGACCATGTCGTCGATGCCCTTCTGGCAGATGACAACATTCGCGCCTGCAGACACGATCTTCTCAATCATCTCCTTGAGCATGTTCTCCTCTTCGCGTAGAAAATGTTCCATCTGCTCCGGTCGTTCAATGTTGATTTTGGCGTCGAACTCGGTCTTTTTAACTTCAAGGGCGCTTTCCAACAACGCTATCTTTGCCTCTTCGACTCGTTTAGGCATTCCCGAGTGAACAACTTCCTTGTCTAGAACTAAGCCTTCAATGAGCTTGGTGTCAGTTATGGATTCTCCAGGCTTCTTCTCCACCATTATATCATCCAAGTCAACTCTATATTCATCTCCAACTTTGTTAGCTACGTGAAGAACCGCTTCAACAGCTATCTCAGCTAGTTGCTCCCGATTCTCTGCTACCAGCTTACTGGCCATGGAAGTCATAGCTACCTTTCCCAGGAAGTCTTTGTCCGTAGGCCGAACTGAAATCGCTATCTTCTCAAGAGTTTCAAGAGCCTTATCCGCCGCCTTACGATACCCATCGACAATTACGGTTGGATGGACTTTTTTGTCTATCAATTCTTCAGCCTGTCCCAGGAGCTCTCCAGCCACGATGACCGCTGTTGTGGTTCCGTCTCCAACCTCTTCATCTTGGGTCTTAGCAACTTCCACCATCATTTTTGCGGCAGGATGTTGAATGTCCATTTCGTCTAGGACGGTGCGGCCGTCGCTGGTGATGGTTACGTCGCCGAAACTGTCTACAAGCATCTTATCCATTCCCTTAGGTCCGAGGGCGCTCTTGACCGCTTCGGCTACTATCTGAGCCGCCATAATGTTAGCATGTTGAGCATCGCGCCCTCTCGATCTAGCGGATCCTTCCTTTAGAATTAGAACAGGCACCCCACCTGCTTGTGCAGACAAGATCACGTTCCTCCCATAACTTGTTTACCCCTAATTGCTTCAGTTAAGTATATAATCTTAAGTATGCGCGCGC
>JACUTO010000109.1 GCA_014859755.1 Candidatus Bathyarchaeota archaeon | reverse complement strand
ACTGACCTAAACTTTTCCTTGGTCAAACATAATAATGTTGCTAGATCCTCTTGGATACTCCACGTGTGGTTTTATGACACCAAGCCTTTCCCAAAGTTTTTCGGCTGCTCTTTGCGCGATTGCATTTACTCCCTCTTCGTTGACGGACAAAACCTTACGGTTCTCCATCAGAATCTCCCCATCGACAATTACCGTTTGCACATCACCTCCATCAACCGTGTTTACTAAGTGTCCCAAGACACTTTGAGGTGTCAGCGGGGTCGGTAAAACGTCAGGCTTGATTACGATGATGTCTGCCCTTTTTCCAGCCTCTAATGACCCGATCTCCTTCTCTAACCCGTATAGTTCTGCCCCCTTGATCGTCGCCATTTCCAGGACGGTTTGTAGATCCATAACCCTCGGGTCTCGGTGATGAACTTTGTGAAGCAGAAACGTTGTTCTAATGTTCTCAAACCCATCAAATATGTATCCGTCGTTTCCAAGCCCAACCCTTATCCCCTCCTTCAGCATTTTTAGGATGGGTGCTACCCCCACAGCATTCAGCATGTTACTCATTGGGTTATGAGCCACCTTAGCCCCTGTTTTTCTTACGATGTCAATTTCATCGTCATTTAGTTGGACGCAGTGCGCTAGAACCACATCTGGCCCAAGAACCCCCACATCGTGGAGCCTTTTCACCGTTCTTTTTCCATATTTTTCGATGTTGTGGTAAAGGTCTCCCAGCCCTTCAGAGGCGTGAATAGTTACGGATGTCTCATACTTGTCTGCGAGTTGGCGAACACTTTTCATCAATTGATCGGAAACCGTGAATGAGGCATGTATGCTGAACATTCCCTTGACTTTCTTCTCCCTTTCTTTACCAACCTTCTCTATAAACCTCACATTTTCTTCGATCCCCTTTACTCCCTCTTCAGGGCTGTGTCTTTCCGTTGCCTCGTACGCCAAAATTCCTCGAATCCCCACCTGCCTTACAGCCTTTGCTATATAATCAAGGCTTAGGTGTATCGAATTTGGTCCTGAATACGTATCAGCGAAGCACGTTGTTCCTGTCTTTAGGAAATCTAGGCATCCAATCAGAGCACTCGCATATGCGTCACTTGTGGTCATCGCCTCATCCATGGGCCACCAAACTCTCTGCAGAATCTGCGAGAAGTCTGTGGGCGGATCGATATCGAGGTGCGCTCCACGAAGGAGCATACCGTATAAGTGGGTGTGAGAGCATATCAATCCAGGTAATACTATCCTTCCCCTCGCATCAATGACTCTTTCAGCTTTATGCTTCCCCTTGACTTCACCAGTCTTTTCAACACTTGTAATCTTACCATTATCAACCGCTACAGTCCCCCTTTCTAGGATACGCCGTTGTTTGTCCATAGTGACAGTGAGCCCATTTTCTATTACTAAACTCCCCGTGCTTTTCACCTTCTGTTAGCGCGTGACCTTTTATTCTATGATCTCCCAGGTGGCTTGATATTTGTCCAATTCACGGATGGTGTGTTCATCCAGGGGATGTTCACGTTCCGGAATTTCGACCTCTTTTATCTCTCCGCAAAGTTCGGTTGACAGATATCTCTGCCCAGTATCGTTGACCATTGTTACAATTGTCTTTAGTTCTGGATGGCGTTTGGCAATCTTCACTGCTGCAGCCACGTTACAGCCTGAAGAGATTCCACAAAAGATTCCTTCCTCTAAGGATAGCCTCTTTGCCATGGTGATTGCTTCTTCTGAAGTGGTGGTTACAATTCCCTCAAGGTGACTCAGGTCTAAGTTGAGGGGCACAAAACCGTCTCCGATGCCCTCGATCTTGTGGGACCCCCACGCTCGTTTCGACAACATCGGCGCTTCGGCTGCCTCAACTGCGTACAGAACTGTCTTGGGATTCTTTTCTTTCAAAAATCTGCCAACACCAGTCAACGTCCCACCAGTACCCTGTGATGCGACAAAACAATCCACTTTCCCCTTCGTTTGTTGCCAGATCTCTGGGCCGGTTGTTTTATAGTGGGCATTCGGGTTGTTAGGATTGCTATACTGATCTGGCCACCAATATTTGCTTGGATTTGCCTTCTTCAACTCCGCTATTTTTTTCAGACATAGGTCAACATCGCTTTCAGCGCCAGGTGTGAAAATTATGTCTCCTCCATAACCGCGAATGATCTTCATTCTCTCTTGGCTCATTCCAGCGGGCATAACTATCGTAACCTTATACCCTAATATCCCGCCGACAAATGCGCAGGAGATCCCCGCGTTTCCCGTCGAAGCTTCAATAATCTCCCTTTCCGGTTTCAAATTACCGGCCTCGATCGCCCTTGTTATCATCTCAAGATATATTCTATCTTTCAAACTCCCCGTAGGATTGAAGTATTCCAACTTCACCAAAATGTTGGCATCTACCCCCTCGGCCTTCGGAATTCTCCCCAGCCTAACTAGGGGGGTCCTACCGATGGTTTGGAATAAACTGTTTAAAACCTCTTTGGTTCTATCCCACTCAATATTCATTTTTATCACCATCATACGATTACCTCTACTTTTCTTCTTATATAATAGCGTATACTCAACTAGTGCGTACTATCAATGTTCCAGTTTTTCTTTCAAAAGTCGTGTGCGCATACTCAACGTCTGGTCACTCCCAGACTTCTTCCGATCGGATAACAAGTATTTGAGAGACAAACGTAGTAAACCACCTTAGCGGGGTTCAGAGCTTAGGTTCCTCAGCCATAGTCAGAGAAAGGACCGCCATCTTGGCATAGAGGTTGTTCTCCGCCTGTTCGTATATAACCGAATTTGGTCCGTCCATGACCTCGTTGGTGGCTTCCTGACCTCTAAAGACGGGGAGGACATGTGTGACAATCGCTGGCTTGCCCATCAAATCATTAACATGTTTCTGCTCTAACCTCCAGTTTCTGCAGTTATTGTACATCTCAATCTCCTTATCGGCGCCAAAGGCGGTCGCGCCGACCTTAAGTAGCTCGGAAGTAACCCAGCTCCTCGGGAACACGACATTTGCACCCTTAAGTGCTTCTTCGAAATCGTGGCTTATCTTGAAGCTGCCACCACTCTCTCTGGCGTTTGTTTTTGCCGCCTCAACGATTTTCGGATCTATGTCAAATCCTGGAGGGTGAGCGAGCACTACATCCATACCAAACCTCGTCGCGATGAGCACCTCTGAGTGTATGCTGCACCTCCCTCTCAACTTGCTGGAGTAGGCCCACATGATCACGTACTTCTTCCCCCGAAGGCTTCCTATTTTATTCTTCACGGTCATGATGTCCCCTATGGCTTGAGTTGGGTGATAGGTGCAGCAAGCCATATTGATCACCGGAACCCTCGCAGCTTCGGCGAACTGCTCAACAACTTTTCGCCCCTCGCCATAGATGAAGTCGATGGCATCGTCTAGTATCCTCACCCCAATTCCGTCTCCATATATGTCATACATCTTGGCAATATCTTTCAGGGCCTCTCCAGCCCTTATCCTAGTGGTTGTTACATCTATGTATGGGGCGTGTCCACCAAGAAGTCCCATCCCTGCCTCAAAGGCCCCTCTTGTCCTAGTCGAAGGGGCGTAGAATACCATGAAGAAATTCTTCCTCTCCAAGATCTTTGGTGGACGCTTCCCTCCTCTCATTATTTTCTTAAACCTTTCAGCAAGCTCCATAGTCTCTATTAACTCATCAACGCTCCAATCTTGGGTTGTAATTAGATCCCTTCCATATAGAGTTTCCATATTCGTCGCCAGTTAGCGTGAGTTATGAAAAAAATTGTTAGAAGGTCTACTCGCAGCCTACCATTACGAGGGCCATGACTGCGTTCTGAGCGTGGAGCCTATTCTCCGCCTCGTCAAACACTACCGAATGCGGTCCGTCGATGACCTCGTCCGTTACCTCCATTCCCCTGTCTGCGGGCAGGCAGTGCATATAGATCACGTCTCTTGCGCAAAGATCAAGCTTCTCAGTTGTAGCAATCCAATCCTTGCACTTGTTCATCAACTCTACCATTCCCTCCTCATCCACCTTAGGCACTTTTGGGGGCATGAACTCAAGGGATCCCCAGGACTTCGGATAAACCACATCCGCTCCCTCAAAGGCCTTGTCCATACTGTAGCTCATCTCGAAGCTTCCCCCGCTCTCGTCAGCGTTCTTCTTCGCCCACTTTATGATCTCTGGATCAAGTTCCAGGCCTTTGGGGTGTGCCAGAACTACGTCCATTCCGAACCTTGTGAAGTTCAGGACGCAGCTCTGTGGAACCGCGACGGGCTTTATCCCACCAGAATAGGCCCAGCTCACGACCACCTTCTTTCTCTCGAGAACCCTTAACTTCTCTTTTAGTGTGAGCATGTCTGCCATAGCCTGGCATGGGTGGAACATGTCACATTCCATGTTTATTACTGGAATCTCAGCCCACTCTGCGAACTCTCTTACAATTTGGTTTCCCTTTCCGTAGATCCAGTTCACAGATTCTCCATAAATCCTGATCGAGATAGCGTCTCCGAACCTACTCAGCACCCTAGCCACGTCGGACATCCTCTCCGTCACATATGGAATCTCATCTCCCGCAAGGGCTGGCCTGTACACTGCCGTCGGAGTGAGGTATATCCCCTGTCCGCCCATCTGAAAAATCCCGGTCTGGAAGCTGTTCCTTGTCCTCAAAGACGGGTTATAAAAGAGCATGAACAGGGTCTTCCCCCCAAGCAACCTGTGTGGAATTCCTTTCTTCTGCTTTTTCTTCAACTCTGCGGCCAGCTCTAAAGTTCTATCTAACTCCTCTCTACTCCACTCCTGTGTGGTGATGAAGTCCCTGCCCTTAAGATTCCTCGACATCCGCAAATCACCTCCCAGGAAACTTTGGTATCCTTATTTTAATTTTGCCTTACTCAATACTTAGCATACCAGCACATAAAATCTTCCGACCAAAGATCGTACGCGCCATCTGCCGCACGATCCCGCGCCAAACGTGTGCAGGGCGTCATTCTGCGTTTTCTAGCCTCAGGAATCCCCTTGGATTGAATTTCCACCCTTTGACGCTCCCTCTGCGCGAGCGATGGAAAGTTAAGGGAATCGTTAAAAGGAGGCTTTCTTCTCATCCTACTAAAAAGGGAACGTCGATTTGGAGATTGCTGAGAGGCTTCATAGGAGGAAACCCTATAAGCGCGCTCTAAAGACAGGGGAAAACCATGGGAAGAGGGGCAAGACGACACCGTCGATCGAGTTTGAGAAGGAGGTAAAGGGGGAATTCGGTGAGAAAGCTTAGACTTTTTGGGACTTCAGGAATTCGAGGAACTGCTAATGTGGAAATAACTCCTGAGATGGCGACAAAGCTTGGAG
>JACUTO010000108.1 GCA_014859755.1 Candidatus Bathyarchaeota archaeon | reverse complement strand
AAAATCCCATGTAGAGGGAATTGAAAGTTTTAAAAATCATTAATCTCACCGAGCATATCTTAGGCACATTTTTACCAGTAAATTGGAGACAAAATCCCATTCCCGGCGCCAATCATGCTTATGCGCGCGCGCATTTTTCTTGAGTTTGAAAGAAAAGCTTTAGGGTTAGCTGGATATTTATTTGTCTTGAGATGTCAACTGAACGTTCTGGGACGAGTGAGTTGGCTGCTAAGAAGGGGATTCTCGCAGGGGGCATACTCACCGTCGTAGAGGTCACTGGAGGACTAGTCTCGGGTAGCCTGGGGCTTCTGTCAAGTGCTTTCAACACTTTGGCGGATTTTGTGGCGGCGGTTATTATGCTTTTCGCCGTTAGGGAAAGCAGCAAACCTCCCGACGAGGTACACATGTATGGGCACGAGAAGATCGAGTCTGCTGCGGCAATAGGTGAGATCCTTCTTCTTTTCGCCGTGTGCTCGTGGATAGTGTATACTGCTTTTTCGAGGTTGATGTCTGGAGGGCATGATATTGATTTGTTCTGGATAGCTTTTGGTACCAACTTTGTTTCGATCGTCGTAGACATGTTTGCCTATCTGAACCTTAGAGGGTCTTCTAAGAAATACAAAAGCGAAGCTATTGAGGCAGGCGCACTCCACTTCCTGAACGACCTGCTCATCGCGGTGGTTGTGATCGTCGGTCTGGTGTTTTATTTATTCGGGGTCTGGTATGCAGACTCGATTGCCGCCCTGTGCATCGTTGGTTACATAGTCTATTCAGGCTTGAATGTGGTTAGGGATTCCTTCGGCGCGCTTATGGACGCGGCGCCCAAGGGTGTGTTAAACCAAGTGAAAGAACAGATTCTTAGGGTAGACGGGGTCGAAGATTGTCATCACCTCAGGGTCAGGCGGGCTGGTTCAAAATTCTTTGTGGACGCTCACGTGGAGATCGACGGACAGATTCCGCTCAATCAAGCGCACTCTATAGCGTCGAGTATAGAAGAACAGATAGTAAAAGTCTTCCCCGACTCAGACATCTTGATACACACCGAGCCTCACACCGGAGAGGACCCGATAGCGGTGATCAGAAACGTCGCCTCACAAATATCTGAGATCAAGGGTATACATGGAATAGCCGTCAAGACTATCGGGAGGAAACTTTCGGTCTCTTGCCACCTTGAACTCGAGCCCGAAATCTCGGTGAAATCTGCTCACGAAATCGCGAACTGTTTGGAGGAACGCCTCAACAAGGAACTCAAGAACGTTTCTACCATTGTAAGCCACCTTGAGCCGACCACCGAACTGTCGGAATCCAGTTACAGGCCGAAACCATCTAGCAGACTACAGAAGCGGATAACTCAGATTTCTCGGAGTTTATCTGAGGTTCGGTCCCTTCATGAAGTTCAGATCTTGACCCGTGGCGGGAGATACAGTGTGACCCTGCACTGCACAGTCGACAGCTCGTTGACCCTAGTTCAGGCCCACAAGGTCGCCACAAAAATAGAGGAGAAGATCAAGATGGCCGACGAGAAAATCGACCAAGTGATTGTGCATTGTGAACCGGAAGAGCTAGCTGGTTGACTTCATTCGAGAACACTTACGAGGAGCGATCTTGTGTCGCGCGCGTCCATACTCCTATTTTCGATCCTAATGCACAACTTTAAACTTTTATTTCAATATCATGCTTCCTGGTGACTAAAAGTTTCTAAATGTTAAAAATAACCTATGAATTGCAAATACGGATTTCAAATTTTTTAGGCCATCAGGAACTCATAAGCTATAAAGCTTTGAGCTGGTCTATTGAAAGACATGCTGAAGTCAAAGTTCGTTGGATGTCTAGTTGGCAACGCTGTTGGTGATGCGTTAGGTAGTTCTTTTGAAGGTTCATGGATTTCAGAAGTAAAAATTGAACGTTTCTCGGGACGCTGGACCGACGACACCCACATGATGATCGGCGTGGCAGAATCCTTGATTGCAAACAAAGGCTTTGACGGAAGTCACATGGCCCAGATTTTCATAAAGAATTATGAACGGGAACCATGGCGTGGCTACGCCAGCGGTCCACCTCGCGTCTTCAGATGGATAAGGTCGGGTGTGGCTTGGAACGAAGCTGCGAAACGGTTGTTCGGTGGAGCTGGCTCCTACGGAAACGGAGCCGCCATGAGGGTTGCTCCAGTCGGAGTTTTCTATCATGATGACCTAGAGCAGTTGCGGTCTGTGGCTTATGGCCAGAGCCGAATTACCCATGTTCATGAGTTGGGAATGGAGGGTGCAGCTATACAAGCTTACGCGGTAGCGTTGGCTGTAACTGCTGATCCATCTTCTGAGTTGGATTCCCATGCCTTCTTAGGTAGGCTGAAGGATTTTACGCACAACGAGGTGTACAAGCGAAAGCTGGAAAGGGTGTGGAGATTGCTGGGCGAAACGAACAAAGGGAGGGTTGCGAGGGAGCTTGGAAACGGTGTTGAAGCCTACAACTCTGTTCCTACGGCCATCTATTGTTTCTTACGCAACTGGGGTAGTTTTGAGGATTCTGTTCTTTACGCGGTAAGCTTGGGCGGGGATACGGATACTATAGGTGCTATGACTGGAGCCATCAGCGGCGCTCATCATGGGGTTGAAGCCATTCCCGAACGGTGGAAAAGCGGGTTGGAGAAGGGAGATTACATAGAAGAGTTGGCGGAAAAATTGTGGTTCGTCAAAAGTCGCAAGTAGACTATGAAGTTTACGCCATGCCTTCAAGGAGGGATTTCACGTTCTTTCCCAGAACAGCGTGGTTGTATCCACCTTCTAATACTCCGTAACGTCTTCCTTGGCATACTTCCTCTGAAAATTCTTTTATCATTCTGCCAATCGTTCGGTAGTCCTCTGTTTTCAGTAGACCGCCCCAATCTTCTTCGTGTCTGTCAAATCCGGCGGAAACCGCCACAACATCGCAGTCCTTTTGAGTGGTGAGGCATCTTGTGAGGTCGTTCAAGTACATTTCTCTGTTTCTGCCTTCAACATGAAGATACGTAACTTGGGAGGTTCCGCTGAAGATGTTGGCGGTTCCGTCTCCGTAGTGTAGATCGATGTCCACTATCAAAGCCTTCGCAATCTTGTTCGCACGTCTAAGCTTTTCTATGGATATGGCTACGTTGTTGAAGAAACAGAAACCCCAACATGAATGCTGGCTTGCGTGATGCCCCGGAGGCCTTATCAAACCAAAAGCTGGTGTTCCCTGCATGGCTAGCTCCGACGCCTTTATGGCTCCGCCAACCGCTAACATGGCAACTTCGAAAAGCAATCCGTGTCTTTTGATTGAGTTTATATGGCTCTCTCCATGAACCAACCTTAAGTCTTCTTCGCTGGCCGGTTCGGGTTTAACAAATTCGAAACAACCTTGTACTTCCTTGTAAATGCTTTCCATCCTTCCAAGCGCTGAAGCGGGATCCGATGAATATACTGTTCTGTATTTCTCGTGGTAAACGACTTTCAATTTTTTTCATCAACCAAAAAAGGCAACCAACGTTAGTTTGATATAAGTCTTTGTAGGTCTTAATTGTAGGAGGATTTCCATGAAGTTAGTAGATGTTCTAGAAAAACTTTCAAACGCTTGCGGCGTGGCAGGAAGAGAAGACGAAGTTCGAGACTTAATGAAGGAGTTGCTGAAGCCCAACGTAGATGAGATTAAAGAAGACAAGCTTGGAAACGTCATCGGCGTCAAGAAGGGAAAGAAAGACGCGCCAACCGTCATGCTTGCAGCCCACATGGACGAGATTGGACTCATGATCAAAAACATAACGAAAGAAGGGTTCCTTCAATTCGCAAAAATCGGAGGAATAGACGATCGCGTTCTCATCGCACAAAAAGTCCTCGTCCACACGGATAAGAGATCCATAACTGGAATCATCGGTTCCAAACCACCCCACATACTCAAAGAAGAGGAGAAAAAGAAGGTCATCGAAGCAGACGATCTCTTCATCGACGTCGGAGCCAAAGACAAACAAGATGCACAAAAAATGGGTGTTCGAGTAGGAGACGCCGTAAGCTTCGACATCAAATTCACTCGGGTAGGAAAGGATACTGTTGTTGGAAAGGCTTTCGACGACCGCGTTGGATGCGCCGCCCTAATCGAAACCATGAGGCAACTGTCGAAAGTTGATTGCACAATATATGTTGTGGGAACCATACAAGAGGAAGTGGGCCTAAGAGGAGCCACCACAGCCGCTTTTCAGTTATACCCAGACTTGGGCATAGCGTTAGACGTAACAGTAGCCGGCGATGTACCCGGAGTAAAAGAAGTTGAAGCGCCAGCAAAAATGAGGGCGGGACCAGCCCTGACCGTGGCGGACGCAGGCTTGATCACCCACCCAAAGGTGTTAAGGTTATTCATTGATTCAGCGGAGGAAAATAAAATTCCATATCAGCTGGAAACTGGGATGAGGGGCACAACAGACGCGGCGAAAATCGCCCTAACCAAAGAAGGCGTGCCCAGCGGAGTTATATCCATCCCCACGCGCTACATCCACAGTCCGGCCTCTCTGCTAAGCCTCAAAGACGTAGAAAACGCCGTTAAACTCGCCGTCGCGACAGTAAAGAATGTATCAAAATACTTTTAGCTTAGCTTCTCCACCAAAAAAGGGACCCAGATGAAAAAACGCTTTAAGTTTTTGGAACACACTGCCGACGCCTATGTTGAGGCCTATGGAACCAGCCTAGAGGAAGCCTTTGAAAACGCAGCTATGGCCACCCTTGACGTCATGACCGAACTTGAGAAAGTTGAGCCCAAAATCGAGGACGTCCTTGAGGTGGAGGCCCCTGACGAATATGCCCTTCTTTACAGCTGGCTAGAAGAGATCTTGGTCAAGTTTGAATTAACCGGCAAACTCTACTCCCGCTTCAAAATATCCAGCATAGAAAAAACACCTGTGGGTTGGAAGCTGAAGGCGAAAGCGTGGGGAGAGCCCTATGATCCAGAGAAGCATCCGTCAAAGGTTGGGATAAAATCCATAACCTACCATCGAATGGAAATCGTGAAAAAGCCGAAGTCCGTAACCGTCAGGTTCATTCTGGACGTTTAGCTAAATCTACACAAACCGTCACGCATCCTTCGCCATCGCCCTTTTTTGTCGCAAGCTGCTTTTTTGAAAAAATATTGTTTTATTAGATTACTATTCGAAAAACAACAACAGTCAAATACTTAAATTGCTATGCGCGCGCTCGGTTGCACCTAATCTCTGATCGGCGTAGCACTTGCTCGCGTCATCTCAGTTGGGGTTTCTCTGGCCGCAAAAAAGCTGGATAAAAGCGCCAAGATGCCGCCGATCATAGCGATGTATAGGCCGATGCCGTATCCTGTGCTTGCGCCTGCAATCG
>JACUTO010000107.1 GCA_014859755.1 Candidatus Bathyarchaeota archaeon | reverse complement strand
TATGCTTTTGGTTACGAAGAAGGAATCTAAGGAGAAAGTGATTAGAAAGATTGGTAAGCACCTGTTGAAAATTCGAAGTGACACCCAAAGAAAATAGGACTTAACCTATTCTATGTGGCAAAGCAGTAAAGCATAACAGCGAATTTAGGGGTTTTTCGTGTGTTAAATTGAATACCCCCTATAGTTTTTCATGTGTTGTTGTCACTTCGCTATAAACATGTCCAAAGGATTATCACGATTTTTTTTCGCAACGCAAAAAACTAGACCCCCCTATAGTTTTCAACATTGAAACCCATTTTGTAACCGAATACTATGCCTTAACGTCTTGGCAACTTCATAGCATTCACCAGTGCAGGGTGGGATTTGAACTCTCCACCAAGTGGAGATTTCTCCCGCAAAATCTTTTTTTTTCACGCGTGCAAACTAGCCTTATAAGAGATTTGTTAGATCATATTTCAGGTGAGGAACATGTGTGTCTGCACACCTGTCCGTAGGCTTGAAGGGATAACCTACTGGGTGATTGAAGATCCTGAGGGAATTTACGATTTTATCAATAAGGAGATTCGGAAGGAATGGGAGGAAGATGCCAAAAGTGAAGGTCGCGAGCCGCAAGAGGACCCATGGTTAAAGACTTTGTCAGAACGCAAATGGAGTTCAGAAGTCATTGAGATTGAAAGAGTGAAACTGAATCCTAAACTCATGAACTACGTGGATAGTAAGAGGAGCTACAGTTTTTCGGAAAGCCTTGCGAAACGGAGCAATGAACTTGAAGAGTGTATCAAAAGATATGCTGCGGTGATTTGGCCTGTCATAGTTAGGAATGAGGACTATATGCTTGTTGACGGTTATTGTCGTTACACTGCACTGAGAATAATGAATATCCGAAAAATCTACGCATACATAGGAACTTTACACACTAGATAGTTTGTAACGCGCACGTTTTGCCGTTCTCTAGAAAACTTTGAAAACCGAAAAACTTGACTGTTATAGCTGACCCACACGGACGTGGAGATGTCTCCCGCAAAACCTACCTAGAGTTGGCGGTTTTGATGATTATATTTTCTTGTCCATAATGGTGCAGAATTCTTTCCACAGGATCTCTATTTCAGGATCTGAATCTGCGGATTTCCTAACACTTTCATAGTTTCTTCCATAAGTTATAAAACTGAAGCTGCAGTTTGTGGTTTGGTGAAAATGATTAAGATAGTTTTAGTTCCAGAGATTGAGCTATCTGATCAACAGAAACTAGGTGTTGAAGAATTGGAAAGACAATGTTTCAGTGATGTTGATCCCAAAGAAGGTGAGGAATGTTTCTGTGCTGAAAGTTTTGCCAGAATCCTTGCATATAACAATAATGAGCTTGTTGGTTGTTTGACGCTACACAAACGAGATAGGAAGTTTGATGGAAGAGAGTTAGTTCTCGGTGGAGCAGTGGGAGCTTGTGTTGCAGAATATGTGAGAGGAAGAGGCATTGCTACCAAGATGATGAAGAAGGGGTTAGAGGTCCTAAGGGAACAGAAGTGTGATGTTGCCTGTCTCAATGCTGATCCAGTGAAACGCAAGACTGCTTATATGTTGTACCAGAGGCTAGGGTTCAAATTAATGAAAAGGAAAATCTCCTTTGAAGATATACATGGCAACATAAGATATGACACTGGAACCATGTTCATCCCTCTACGCTCCAAAGAAATTTTCAATCACATAATGAACAGTAACAAGACATTCCACTATGGAAAAGGCTACTGGTAACGCATTTTCCCCAGTTTTGCAAATTGCTTCTTGTATTTTCTTTTTATCGAAGGAGGAAGATTTCGATAGTATTCCTTCTGTAAATCTTCTGGCAGTTTGAAGAGGTCTCCGTGCAGAATTTTCCGACAGTTTTTGCTGCCACACTTACATTTTTCTTCCCAGAACCCTTTCCCAGCAAACTGATCAACAGAAGTTGCTGTGTAGTCATGAGTCAGTTCTTCTCCTTTCTTTATGTCCCTCAATGCGTAGACATCCTTAATGGCAATGATTTTCATTTTGACAAAACAGTTTGGATCACAGGAATGGTTCATATAAGATGCTGGAGAATGGTTGACAACGTATTTGCCATGTCCTACATAATCAGAATGATCACCATCTAATTTTGGGTTCCCATCGATTTCCTTGACTGTATACTTCTTCAATTTGGTTAAATCAACATGAAAAATGTGTTCTCCTCTCTTGAAATCTCTTAAAGCAAAAAGGCCTAGCCCTTTATCCCTTGTCTTCTTGATTATGTAATCTTTCATTGCATCTCTTGGATCATATGATTAACACAATTATATTTAAGCCATCTTTTCAAGAGTTGAGAAGCGATGGGCATGATCATTCAAGAAATCAAGAATGAACTGAAAGAACATTCTGATCCAGAAGAAAAGAAGAAGAGGATCCATTGGGCGAGACAGTATCAAGAGAAGCCAAAGCTTTACGGAGTTCCCTCCCCTATTGTCAGGAAGATATCATCAAAATTCTTCTCAAGGGTTAAGAAAAAAACCAAACAGGGGATTCTGCACTTGGGCGAAGATCTGTTAGAATCTGGTTATTCAGAGGAGAGGATCATAGCGTTTGACTGGGCTTTTCGGCTTAGAAAATCCTATGAGGCGTCTGATTTCCAGCTTTTAGAAGCATGGCTAAAGAAATTTGTGCATGGTTGGGGAGCCTGTGACGATCTTTGTACACATGCCTTTGGAGCTTTCATTTTCCAGCTTCCTGAATTCATTCCAAAGATCAAGGAATGGACAACGTCTGCTAATCGGTGGATGAGAAGAGCAAGTTCAGTGGTTTTGATCTATTCTATCAGAAGGAAGAAACATCTTGGAAGTATTTTTGAAATGGCTGATGCTCTCCTAACTGATCACGATATAATGGTGCAGAAAGGTTATGGATGGATGCTGAAAGAAGCGAGCAACCATTATCCAAAAGAGGTTTTTGACTATGTTATGAGGAATAAGAAAAAAATGCCTAGGACAGCACTCAGGTACGCCATTGAGAAACTATCTCCTCAACTAAGAAAAGAAGCAATGAAGAGAGAGTGAGCTTTGTTTGACAGTGAAAGCAGTTTTGTTTGACATGGGAAATACTCTGATCAAGTATAACAATGAACCAGAAGAAATTTTCCAGAAGGTGTTAGACTCAATGGGATTTAGCAGATCTACTGAAGAGATAAAGGAAGCCTTGTCTAAGACAGAACAAGAATTCGAAAGTCTACACCTTCAACATCTTTTTGGCAAGATACCATCCACTGAATATTGGAACAAATGGAATTCCACTGCTCTAAAGCACCTTAACATACTACAGAATGAGACACTTGGCAGACAAGTTCAAGATAGATGGTTTGACCATTTGGACTGGGAAGCTTATCCCCATGCCAAGGAGACCCTTCTAAGACTCAAGCAAATGGGACTGAAGACAGGACTTGTCACAACTGCATACGAAAAAGAAATCGATCTGATTCTAAGAGGAGCAAGCCTTCAGAAGAGAAATTTTGATGTTATCGTTGGGGCAGACACCATAAGGGAAGTGAAACCGCATCCCAACGTTTTCAGACATGCCCTTAGAAGGCTAGAAGTTAGACCAGAGGAAGCATTATTTGTGGGAGACAGCATAGATGCTGACTACAAAGCCGCAGAGTGTAAGAATCAAAGCAGTTCTGGTGTTAAGAACAACAAACAACATTGACAAAGCTTCCAACTTCAGAACCATCAGAAGTCTTGAAGAAATCTTCCAATTCATAGGCTGACAAAAAATAATCCTCCAAGGCTGTTTCATTTCAAAAGCTATAAAACTGAAGTAAAATGAAGTAGTCTCAAATATCGCAATCCCGCAAGTTTTTGCACTAAAGTCTTTGTATCACGGATCTTCGTTTTGCCCAGCATTCTCGGCAGTAAACAGGTCTGTTTGGGTCAGGTTTGAATGGAACCTCGCATTCGTTTCCGCAATCGGTGCAAACTGCTTTGTGTGTCTCTGTGGGTTCTCTATACGACACCGGAATCTCACTTTCCAATTGTTCTATTGAAGTTTTTGTTAATGCTTTTATTCGGTCTAGTTCCGGTATTTCTCCGTAGCCCACAAGTGTTATAGCAGTTCCTTCGCCTCCCATTCTGGCTGTTCTTCCAATCCTGTGAAAATATACTAATGCGTCTAATGGGATGTCGTAGTTTATTATGTGAGTTATTCCTTGAATGTCCAAACCTCTGGCGGCAACATCCGTTGCAACAAGAAACTTGAGTCTTCCTTTCCTGAAAGAGTCACTAACCGAATCCCTTTGCGCTTGCGTAAAACCACCATGTAACGGTTTCGCGTCATATCCTTGTCTCCTTAACCTGTCCGCTAGCCTGTTCGTTCCTATGCGCGTTTTGCAGAATATTATGGCTTTTTCTATGTGGTTTTCGTCTAAAATGTTGCATAGGATCTGAAATTTGCTTTTAGGGTTGACAACCATATAATACTGGTCCATCTGTGTCAGGGCTATTTCGTCTTTACTCACCAATATCTTTTCGGGGTTCTTCATGTATCTATCACATACATTCATTACTGACTGGTCAATTGTCGCCGAGAAAAGGCTTGTCTGCCTATTTGTCGGCACGTTTGAAAGTATGTATTCGATATCATCTATGAAACCCATGTCGAGCATTCTATCAGCCTCATCTAGAACAACAACCTTCACCGACGCAAGGTCCAGTGTTCCTCGTTTCAAATGATCTATTATGCGACCTGGCGTGCCCACAACAATGTGGACGCCTCTTTCCAACGCATATATTTGGTTTTGAATAGGTTTTCCGCCGTAGATTGGTAAGACCTTGAATGACGCGTATTTGCTGATTCGGCTTATGTGCTCTGCAACTTGTATGGCGAGTTCACGTGTCGGCTCCAAAACTAAACCTTGAACACTCTTGATTTTCGGGTTCAACCGTTCAACCATCGGAATTCCGAAAGCCGCAGTCTTGCCCGTTCCGGTCTGTGCCTGTCCAATAACATCTTTGCCCTCAAGCAAAGGCATTATTGCTTGAGCCTGAATTGGGAAAAGATTCCTGAATCCAAGCTCTTCAATGCCGTTTATGATTTCTTGACTTAACGGCAAATCTTCAAAGCATCTTATTTCCATATGTTTCATACCTCCAATCACAAAAATTCTGCACGCAATTTTCAAAAGCCTTCAAAAGCTTCTTTCAAGCATGAGTAATTGTGACAGAACTCTTCAGTAGCGAAGCTCGTATAAAAAGGTTTAGCCCGTATAATTTGCCGACTTAAGACGAATGGTTTACCTTTGACAATAGAATCAAGAAAAAT
Source organism: Candidatus Bathyarchaeota archaeon (assembly GCA_014859755.1). Taxonomy (GTDB): domain Archaea; phylum Thermoproteota; class Bathyarchaeia; order Bathyarchaeales; family Bathyarchaeaceae; genus Kmv02. The sequence goes on along the minus strand of JACUTO010000107.1, from coordinate 131 downwards.
AGCTGTCAATTTTGGGTATGAAGAAGCAGGCGCGCGCTTTTTTGCTGTTCAAACTAGCTAGAACAACGTGAACGTGGGTGTTTATTGGGTTATCTTAAGCACGAGGAAAATGAATGTGATGATTAAACCTA
>JACUTO010000106.1 GCA_014859755.1 Candidatus Bathyarchaeota archaeon | reverse complement strand
GATGTGCTGGATGGTCGTGAGCATTTCGGGTATGTCAACGAAGAAATAGAGGTAGGCGATGAAGATCAGCAGACCCATCAGCAAGAAGGGAACGGTTCTTCTTAGAGTCCTACGCTTTTCTGGAAGCCATTTGGTATCCGCCGACGTTTTGGTTTCAACCACTTAACTCACGGCATTATTTTCTTTTGTTTTTAATCGTTTTCTTTGCCACATGACCATGACGTGTCTAGGTTCTTTCTTTCATCACAGCCTAAAACTACCATATTTACTTAAGATGGTTTTTAAAGGTGATTTGGCAAGCAAGGAAAATTCTGTTGTGCAATTCATTAGGCACGGGGGACATTTCGGAACTATAGCGTCTTTAATTCTCTTCAACTTCTTGCTTTTTAGCAGATCTGTCATTGAATGTTGGAGCAAAGAACCTATGTAAGTTTCTTTCGTTCGAGGAAGACCGGGACACAAAAATAGCTTTCCTTCATTGTTTATAGCAAAATATAATTGGCCAGCATCACAAAGTTTTGGAACTGTCCCGGTGATGTAGTCGGAGATGTGGTTTATGAAGTAATACGACTGTGATATGTGACGTCGATAATTCGATTTCATTTCGAGAATTTGCTTTATCGAACGGTTAATGGTATCCTTGGGGATCACCCAAGAACTGGAACCAATGACCGGCTGGATGAAAAAGTAATCTACTCCGATGTTTTTTACGGTGTCAAAGACTTTGCGGAGCTCTTGGAAGTTAAGTTTGTTTAAGACAAAATTTACGCCAATAGCACAAGCACGAGGATTTGTTGTCAGATGCTTGAGACCTTGAATCGCTTTATCATACGCCCCTTTTTTGCCCCGGACTATATCATGGGTATCGGATAAACCGTCCAAAGATACTGATATAGAGTGAAACGAATTAACGAGTCTCTGCGCTCTGGACCTTGTTATGAGGGTTCCATTCGTGCTTAATGTAACAATTAACCCCTTGTCCTTGGCGTATTTTGCTAACTCTTCGAGGTCGTTTCTAAGTAAAGGTTCTCCTCCGGTAATACCTACGGTCATAACATCTGCGTCGGCTAAGTTATCAAGAACCATTTTTGCCTTACTTAACTCTAGATCTTTGTTTACATTATCACGGTAAAGTGTTTGTCTATCACAGAAGAAGCAATTTAGGTTGCACTTGTACGTTATATCCCACGCTACAAATATTGGGGGAGGTATTTTCAACTTTAGTTTTAAATAGACTCTTAACGTTCGTAACAAGGGCATATTTAGTCTAAGTGGATTTATGTTCACCAATGATTTCTTGGCTCCCTACTGCATGGCTTTGTTTTGTGCGCATATATGGCAGATTGTTTTTTTCATTGTGATTTTCCCGTTAGCAACTCTTTCTCTTGAAGACCGATAATCATCATTATTCCATATTGTTGTAAACCCCTCTTTAAGCGCATTTCCAAATCCCCATTTTTTCCCGTAAACATTACAACACGGGAAGATGATTCCATCCCAGTTCATCACCGACCTTGTCCATAAAGATGAACAATCATTTTTAAGCGCTTTTTTCCTTCTCTTCAGGATGTTGTCGTATGCTGAATAACGCTCATCATGAGGTAACCACTCTTTCACATTTTCGAATTGAGATTCGGGATCTAAGAAGAATCTCTGACTCATATCGCAGAGAATTTTTGCAAACTCTATGTGATCAACACCAATTTCTTTAGCCAATCTCTTCGCTTTGGTCATCTCTTTTTCAGTGAATTTCGTTACGAAAAACTTCCATTGCAAGAGAGGTTTTCGACTATTCAGTTTTCTTTTTTCTTTTACGATTTTCTTTATATTGTTGATTACCTTTGCAAAATTGTTTCCTCGTTGGTAGGTTTCAACAGTTTCCTGGCTTGCCCCATCTAACGATACCATTAGTAGGTTTAAACCTGATTGTATTAGTTCTCTGCACGTCTTATCATCAAAAATATTTAGATTTGAACTTGTTGTCACTATGATATTTTTATCTCTAGCATATCTAATCATTTTAAGGAACTCTCTGTTTAGAAACGGTTCTCCCCAATTGTACAACTCTAGTATTAGCAGGTAATCACCGAATTCGTCGATGATTTTTTTGAAATTCGCAAAGGTAAGAAAACCTTTCGGTAAGCCTTCTTTTCCTTGACCTGTTGGGCATAGGGGACAGTGTAAAGTGCAGAAGTTTCCGGTTTCGATGGTTAAGTGGTATGGGAATCCCGCAACATAGGAATTTTTCAAAAATCTATGTTGAAATTCGACCAGAAAAAAATTGAGTATGGCTTTGGGCTTCATCAAAATACCAAACAAGTCTCGAGGCTGATCCTTGATGAATGTAAGAAAGTGTTTGATTTGGTCTCGACCAGGCTTCAATTCCCTTGTACTCATTCTGGTCTACTCCGTTCACTGTGTAGTTTATGGCGTTAATAAATCGTTTATCTGTTTTATTATTCCATCTTGACGAACTTCCACAGCCTAGGCTTATCTGTGGGAGGCGACATTAGAGTTTTTAAGAGGCACTTAATTAGTGATTTGAGGGTTTCTGGATGAGAACTCTAGACGGGGTTAGAGTGTTAGACTTGACTAGGCTTTTGCCTGGAGACTACTGCACAATGATACTCGGCGACATAGGAGCCGAGGTCATTAAGGTTGAAGAACCTAGCTTAGGCGACTACATACGCTGGGTGCCCCCCCTCATGAAGGGTCAAAGTGTCTCTCACCTAATGCTGAACAGGAACAAGAAGAGCATGAAACTGAACCTAAAGTGTGAGAAGGGCAAAGAGGTTTTCTATAAGTTAGTGGAAAGGTCCGACGTAGTTATCGAATGCTTCAGACCAGGAGTTGTCAAAAGACTCGGCATAGATTACGAGGCTGTCAGTAAGGTTAACCAACGCATAGTTTATTGTTCAATGTCTGGCTATGGTCAGGATGGACCCTATAGAGACCTGCCGGGACACGATGTAAACTACATAGGCTACGGTGGGATCCTTAGCATAACCGGCCCATCCGGTGGCGCTCCTGTGATACCGGGCGTTCAAATCGCGGACTTGACCACGGGCCTTATGACGGTTACGGCGATACTTGCAGCCCTCTTGGCGCGGGAGAGGATGGGAAGAGGGCAATACATTGATGTATCCTTCCTTGACGTTGTCGCTTCTCTGATAGTTTTACCTGCGGCCTTCTATGTTGGTGACGGAAGGCCTCCGAAACGTGGCGAGTGGTTGTTGAACGGTGGTTTTCCCTGCTATAGCGTCTATGAGGCTAAGGATGGGAAGTATATAACCATAGGATGCCTAGAAGAGGAATTTTGGGCTAACCTCTGTAGGGCATTGAACGTAACAGACTTCATCAAATACCAGTACACCACCAGCGATGCTAAGCTCAAGGAGATGTTTCAAACCATCAAGAAAATTTTCAAAACAAGAACTCTAAAAGAGTGGATTAAGTTTCTGTCTGAGGAGGATGTGCCGTGTGGACCTGTCTACGACATGGACGAGGTGTTCAAGGATCCTCAGATACTGCATAGGAAGATGGTTGTGGAAGTTGAGTATCCGGGCGTGGGCAGAATCAAACAACTCGGCACGCCAATGAAATTCTCTGAAACCCCGTGTGAGATTAGGAGTCCCCCTCCATCCTTCGGAGAACACACAGAGGAAATCTTGAAGTGGCTTGGTTACGCTGAGGCAGAAATATTGGGCATGCAACAGGAAGGCGTCATGTAACGCTAGAGGCTCCGCTACTGAAACGTTGATAATGAGGCTAGGATATGAGGCAACATGCGCCAATGGTCCTCTATCTAGTTTTAGTCTTTGATGGCTTCGAGTAGGCTCATGACGTTCCACAGTTTCACTCTAGTGTATGGTGGCATGTTAGGGTCCTGCAAGATATCGTCGAGGATGGATATGGCGCTGGACGCCCTGACGGCTGGAGTGTTTTCCTTCAGCTGTAGCACTTCGATGGATTGTTTCGCAGCTCTCCTTATGTTGCGGGGAGTTGTAGTGTCTTCAGAAACTAGTCCAAGAACGTTCATGGCTCCTTCTATTCTTTCCTCATATTCCTGCAATTTCTTTTTTCTTACCATGCAGAAGCCTCCGGCAATATTGCTTCAGGGAGACGCAACCTATTTGTTCATATGGTATAGATATGCGCCAATTTATACTGTTTGTGGATTGGCTTGGCCTTTAGCCAATTTATGCGACCATAGAGCCTAGGGAGGAGATGGGTATAATTGGCACCGAGAATATATTATCTACCTGCAACTAAGTTTGTTCAGGGGCTTGAAGTTGCCTAAGGAGTCGAAAGATATTCAAACCATGGCGGATATGCTTAGGCGGGGTGCCGCCCTCACAGAGCGTTCCTGCCCAGCCTGTTCTTCACCTCTCTTCAAACTGAGAAGCGGGGACCTCTGGTGTGTTCAGTGTCAAAAGCGTGTAATAGTTGTGAAGGAAGGAGAGACATCGGCGGAAGCTACGAGCCCGGTGCTTCTCACCAGCCTAGAGTCAACCATCCTAACGAAGATTCAGGAAATAGAAAAAGAAATCAAGGAAGAGAAGGATGCAGAAAAACTGCAGAGACTTGGATCCATCTTATCTACGCTACTCGAAAATCTTGAAAAGATAAGAAAGATGAAAAGAACATAATAATCTTAGCAAAAGGCGTGTAGGTTGCTAGGGCGTTACGAAAATTTTCCCGAAATTATCCACGGTGTTGCTCGATTCACCTGTGAATCCCCAATAAGAAGGGTTCAGCAAACGATTCTGGCTGCGCTTCATAATTTAAATCATGAGGTTCATGGTTTAAGCGCCATAGCACCCCATTTGCCACAAAAATGTGAGGTTAGTTTCGAGCTTGGAGTAGCTGAAGACTTCGATTTCAACTTCCTAGACAAGAAGGAACTAGATAGGTTTCAGAGAAGCATGGTTGAAAAGGAGCTGGCAACACTAGATTTTTTCTTCGTTGTTCGTTATCACGTTGTTAATGATAGGAGGAAACGAGTTCCATTAAAGTTTGATTATCACATGCTCCGCTTCATGTTCCAAGAGAACAGCATGGAGCTGCGGATCTGCCATGAACGAGGAACCCAACGAGTTCCTTTAGAAGACTTAATCACTTTTATAACGAAGCGCATAAACGAAGAACTCTCCCAAAGGCAGCTAAAACCGTTAAACCTGGAATATTTGCGAGTCCTCTACTAAAATAAACCTAGTGGTATCTTCAACATCGTTATGTGCGCTCGCTGTGCGTCTAGGCTTAACTTTCCCTATTTTTGTCTCTTAGCGCGTGCCGATTTGCTGGTTGCACGTGCCGTCCCATCGGCATTTTGTTCTATCTCGATGCGATGCCTTGAAATCGCATGGTTTTTTGAATTTGCAGTTTGGTAGTTTAGATTTCTGGTTTGACATTGTGGCTTGACGTTGACTCTGACATTTAATATGAGTTATGAATTGTAAATCAGAATTCAAAATCCATCAAGAAGATGCCAAAAGC
>JACUTO010000105.1 GCA_014859755.1 Candidatus Bathyarchaeota archaeon | reverse complement strand
TACTTCGTTGACACTTTGGAAACCATATTTGATTCCCTTGAAGTTCTGCCTCAGCACAATGACATCCTTTCTTACTTCAGCAGGTTTTCTCTTACCCTTCACAACATCCAACATTAAAGCACATAAATATTTGATATCGCTTTCCTTGAAACCCCTCCTAGTTACATCTTGGAAGCCCACTCTGAGGCCTGAAGGATTTTCTCTATTGTGCTGATCATCGTATGGCAACAAATTCTTGTTCAGAATTATGTGGGCTTCCTCAAGGCTTTCCGCAACTTTTCTGCCACCACCATAATCTTGAACGTCAACCGCGATTTGATGCGATCTCGTGAACCCCATCTTTTCTCCCAAAACCTTCAATCCATTTTCAAACAGACACTCACCCGCGGTTTGAGCGTTCTTAATCGTTTGCCTCGCCAACTCTGCACCGTACAACTTCATTTCTAAGGCAACTAAACCCAACGCAGGAAGTCTTCCAAGATGAGTATTCGAGGTGGTTAAGGGAAAAACCGCACTTTGAACTCTCTTTATCGCTTTTTTCATTCTTTCGTCTCCCGAGTTTGCGAGGATCACACCGCCTTGAGGTCCTGGAAAGGTTTTGTGGGTTGACGCCGTTATGAAATCCGCTCCTTCCTTAAGGGGGTCCTGAAACTGTCCGCCAGCTATCAATCCTAGGACATGGGCACCATCGTAGACGACGTAGGCACCCGCTTCCTTAGCGACTTCTGCTAGTTCCTTGACCGGATGTGGAAACTGAAAAAGACTGCCTCCAAACGTCACTATACCCGGCCTTGTTGCTTCAATTATCGTTGCAGACTTGGCCGGATCAATGTTCAATTCATTCAGGTCATAGGCATGGTTGATGGTCTCTAACCCTATGACGCTCCCGGCTAGACCTGTATAGTCATGGGAGATATGTGCACCGCATCTGAGCGGCGCAACCACCATTCTGTTGTTTTTCGTCGCCAACGAAAGACCTTTAAAAGTAGCTAGATTCGCGTGCGTGCCGGAGACAGGTCTCACGTCGATCCAATTGCATCCAAAGACGTTTTTCATCAAATCCGCTGCGCAGTTCTCAATCTTTGTTATGTATTTCTGTCCCTGATAGTGCCGCTCTTTAACGTGTCCTTCCAGATCGTTCTCTCCTTCGGCGTATCTAGACTCTAAGTCCTGAGACAAACTCAACATTTCTTTCACTGCTGGAGATTTCAGACCTTCGCTTGCTATCAGGTTTATACATTCCTCGCTCCTGTATTTTTCATGGGCCTCGCTGGATTCAATCAATTCAAGAACCATCTTGAAAAAGTCCTTTTCCATCGCTATTTTCCTCCGAAATCCTTGCCACAGATGTTTTATAGGTTTTTGAACCCTATCTTGACCCGCTCATTTATATTTGTTTAACTCGAAACAAGCAATTGTTTTATCTAACTCAAACGGCTTCAGTGACGGGCTATGAAAGTTGAAAATGCCTTTGCCGCCTCTCAGGTAAAGCTTTAATGATGATTTCAGTTTAAACTAATGATCAGCGCCTAACATAAACGAAGGGACATGGATGGTCAAGGTTGGATGCTGTGGATATCCAACTTCCATGAAAAAATATCAAGAAAATTTTTGTCTAGTCGAGCTGAATACAACGTTTTATCGTTATCCAAAGATGGCAACGGTCTCAAGGTGGAGAAACAAGGCTCCAGAAAATTTCGAGTTCACCGTGAAGACGCATCAAGACATCAGTCACAAGTTCAAGTTTAAGATAGAACCAAGCCTCAAAGCCTTTGAACAAATGAAGGAAATATGCAAGGCGCTAAAAGCAAGCATACTGCTTATCCAAACACCGGGATCTTTCAGACCAGACAAGCTGAAGGATGCACATGAGTTTTTTGACAAGATCGCTCGTGAAGGCTTGGTCGTTGTTTGGGAAACTCGCGGGCCCTCTTGGGATGAACCTGCCACGCGAGAAAAACTCACCAAAATGCTGCAAGAGTTAGATGTTCCACACGTTACGGATCCCTTCAAAGCGACGCCAACTTATACAAGTGACATAGTCTATTTTCGATTACACGGACTCGGAGAACGAATGTACTACTACCAATATGCTGACGAGGAACTGAGGAGACTGTATGAGTTCGTCAAGCCGTTAGAGGCCAAAGGAAAAGAAGTCTACGTGTTTTTCAACAATTTATCCATGTTCGGCGATGCTCTTCGTTTTATGCGTTATGTTGAAAACAAAAGTTTTCCAAGGATTACTGGAGCGGTTGGGTTGGAGTCGGTGAAAAGGATGATGGAGGGAACTAGGTATCCAGCCACCAAAAGCGTGCTTTTGACGAAATTGGGATGGAGGCTCGTTGAGGTGGAAGAAGGGAGGCAGGTGAGACTGAACGAGTTGTTAAAGGATATACCTTCCAAAGCCTATGGAAGCGTTGAAGAAGTATTGCGGGAAGTCAAGCTCTGATAATTCTCATGAAAGAATTTGAAGATGCATCAGCAATCAATATTTTGGCTTCATAAAGTTTTTTCCTATTTTGAATCTTGATTTAAACGGTGTGTCACATGAGCGAAAAGAAGCTTCATTATGGAGTGCGCCTGCGAACGGATCAACTGAAGTATCTGAAAAATGTTTCGAACCCTTCAGAGTGGATAAGAAACGCAGTTGATGAAAAGCGAAAGCGCGAAGAAAAGGAACGTATATCTAAACGATAATTTAGCACAGACAGCGGGTGCTTCGATCCTACGAATGCCTAGTTAAAGGCTGAGCAAAAAATACACCAACTGGCAATACCGTGTGATAGTTTTCGTTCTCTGTTCTTCGCTGTCGCACGTATCTATTCTGTAACGTAGTTGCAAGGCTTTGAGTTTGAAATTCTGAACCAACACCCTACGATCGATCATAACCTGTCGTGAAATATTTTGCAAATAAAATGTTTATGAATCTCCAATCCATTCATGCGCAACTTGTTAGCTATGGCAATTAACGTTTCGCAGCGAATATTTCAAGCCGTAAAAGTCATCCAAGCCTTTCGAGTTCAAGTTTGAGAAGCTGGAAGTCTTCGTCGAGTTCGTCCCTATACTTGGCGTTGTATAGAGCCGCTGCCGGATGATACATAGGAACTATAAAGACTTCAAAACCAAGAAGATCTGCCTCATAAATCCTCCCATGAATCTTCGTGATGCCCTTGGTTTCAATGCTCGCTTTAGCAAGGATATAAGAAGCAGCGTGTCTGCCAAGAGTCACAATGAACTTTGGCTTGACTATTTTTATTTGATGATCTAGGTATGGCGTGCATGTTTCGATTTCGCTGGGTAGTGGGTCACGGTTTTCTGGAGGCCTACACTTAACAACATTTGTGATATACACGTCGTTTCGAGAAATCCCAGCTCTTAACAGCATCTCATCGAGAATCTTGCCCGCCGCGCCCACGAAGGGTCGGCCCTTCACGTCTTCCCAGTAACCAGGCGCCTCGCCTATTAACATTACAGCAGCATCGAGGTTTCCTTCTCCATGAACAGCATTTTTGCGTTGCCTCCATAATCCACACTTGCGGCAAATCCTAATTTCGTCCGCAAGGGGTTCCATAAGATCTCGTTTACGCATATAATGACCAGATTCTTGTGCGTTAACACTGTCCTTTTCTTCGTTGCATCTTTAAAATCTAACTGTCTGATGAAAGGCTATCTGAAGTTTGTCGGATAAAATCCATACTTGAAGAAGAGCTTACTTCAGAAAAAGTGTCGGATCTGCTGAAGATTTCTCCCTTTATTCCGACATACTTTTATACCTGTTCAGTTAATCTTCTCATTGAGAGTGATATTGTGCCGGAATACAACAGTAGAAAGCCGGAAACTAGAGAAACACTCATCAAATTGCTTGCAAAGGCGAAGAATAAGGAAAGAGAGTTTAGGAAGACTCGGGGAAGTAGGTCGACAAAACCGACAATTAAGGGCACAGCTGAGATTTTGGGGATACATCGTGATACGCTTTATCAGTGGATGAGGGAATTCGGTGTCGAATTTGCGGATGTAGGTGAGAGGGAATTATCCGTGGAAGCTGTGAAAAAGCGTGAAGAATTTGCCTACCTAATAGGCGAGGCCTTGATGGGTGAGGGGTCCGAAGTTGCCCACATAGACTTAATAATTGGAGACAAAGCGGGTCCTGTGGGAGAAGCTTTCGCCAGCGGATTGTCGACATTGTCTGCCGGTCACACTCCCCTTCTCGCCGTTATTAGGCCAAACCTTCCACCCAAGCCCCACACTCTTCTAGTTCCCAAGGTTACCGTGAAGAATATGGAACAGGCAGGGAAGATTTTTGGTCCTGCCCAGGCGGCTGTGGCCAAAGCAGTTGCTGACGCTGTGGAAGAGGGAGTTATTCCGGAGGATAAACTTGACGACTGGTTGATTATATGTAGCGTTTTTGTGCATCCGGAGGCAAAGGACTATCGGAGGATTTACCAGTATAACTATGGAGCCACCAAATTGGCCTTGAGAAGGGCTCTAGACAAGTATCCGCCGCTGAAGAAAATCATGTACGACAAAGACAGGGCGAAACATCCGATAATGGGCTTCAAAGTGCCCCGACTGTGGAGACCTCCCTACCTACAAATAGCCCTTGACATTCCGAGTGTGGAAAGGACAAAGAAAATCATAAGCGAACTGCCGGAAAGCGACAGAATCATTTTGGAAGTCGGCACACCCTTGCTGAAGAAATATGGTGTGAAGGTGATTCGTGATCTAAGGGAAGTGGCCAAAGAGACATTTATCGTCGCTGATCTGAAAACCTTGGATGTTGGAAAAGTTGAGGTTGACCTAGCGTTTGAGGAAACCGCGGATGCCGTTGTGGTTGCAGGGTTAGCAGCCCCGGAAACAATTGACAAGTTCATTTACGAGGCTAAGAGGCTTGGAATTTACGCTGTGGTGGACATGATGAACGTTGAAGACCCTCTTAAGAAGCTTCAGGCCCTCAAAATTTTCCCCGACATCGTGATTTTGCATCGCGCCATAGACGTAGAGGAAAGAACTGGCAAAACTCGTTGGGGCCTCATTAAGGAAATGCGGCAAATCTTCCAGCGTGAAAGGTTTTTGGTGGCTGTTGCCGGTGGCATAACTCCTGAGACAGCGCCTGAAGCTTTGGCAAATGGAGCCGACATCATTATTGTTGGAAGGTACATAACGCAGTCGAGGGATGTGGAACGGGCGGTTAGGGAATTCTTGAAGTGCACCAGAGAGATGGCGATGGACATAGATTTGTTCAGGGTACACGTAGAATAGTTTCACGTTGTGACGTCGCGCTTCTCCTCGGTCTTTAGAGTTCATGGCTTGTAAGGCTACGTTAGGAAATCGCTAGACTATTCTTGACTGTGCTATGTAAAATAATCATAAACGTTTGACCACGCTGACACTGCTCAGTTAAACCAAAGTTCGGTGAGGGAATGTTATTATTGGTAATCTTGCATGAACATCGTTAGGTAAGTTGCATGAAGGAGCGATAGAAACCGTGAAAAGGATGATAATGGTTGTCTCCACTCTTTTTCTGTTACTTTCAACC
>JACUTO010000104.1 GCA_014859755.1 Candidatus Bathyarchaeota archaeon | reverse complement strand
AAACTTCGGATGCTTGTAAAAGAGGTGATCCATACGCTTTTAACGAAAAGGTTTTTAGTTGCGTCTCCCAACACAACAAACAAAACTAGTTTCCATATCGTGAGGTGATAGATTTGTCTGTATTTGCGGCACCTGGGGCTTACGATCGAGCCATTACCGTGTTTTCCCCAGATGGACGCCTCTTCCAGGTTGAATACGCCCTCGAAACGGTGAACCGCGGGGCAACAATCTTAGGAATAGCTTGCTCCGAGGGGGTTGTTTTGGGGGCGGAAGAAAAAATTGAAACAAGACTGCAGGACACAAATTTTACTTGGAAGCTATACGAGGTAGACGACCATCTTGGAGCAGCGGTCGTTGGCTTGGGATCCGACGCTCGCATACTCATCGACCAAGCTCGGATTTACTCCCAGAGCAATCGACTAATGTATGACGAAGCCATCGATGTCGAAATCATTACAAAACGCGTTGGAGACATAAAACAACTATATACCCAACACGCAGGAGTAAGACCCTTCGGAGTATCAATTATCTTCGGTGGAGTTGACAAAACTGGAAACCGAATATTCGCAACTGACCCGAGCGGCTCCTACAGAGGCTACAAGGCCGTAGCCGTGGGCATAGGCCGAGAAACAGTTGAAGGCATTTTGAAGGAGGAATATCGCGAGGACACGAACCTCGATGAATCAATCAAACTTGCCGTCAAATGCCTTACCAAGGCTCTTGAAGCGAGAGGAGAGCCTAAGAGAGTCAAAATAGGCGTTATTCCGTCTGCGACAAAAACGCTCAGAATGCTCACCGACAAGGAAATTGAGACCTACCAGAGAGGGCTTGAGGGCAGTGGAACTTCATGAGCGAACGCTACACCGTTGCGCGCATGACCCATGATGGAGAACACTTCGAGATCTTAGTCAAGCCTCAACTAGCCTTTTCATATAGGCTCGGAAAAACCACATCCATTTCCGAACTTTTGGTCACCGACACCATTTTCACCGATGCCGGGAAAGGGCTGAGGGTGTCAGAAGACAAACTGCAGGAAGTCTTCGGAACCACGAATCCCATCAAAATAGCCAGCGTTATCCTCAAGAAGGGTACGCTGCAGTTAACCACGGAACAGCGGAAACAACTAGTTGAAGATAAAAGAAGACAAATCATTTCCTTCATATCTCGTCAATGCGTTGATCCGAAAACGGATCTTCCACACCCTCCCATGCGCATAGAACACGCGATGAAGCAAATTCACTTCTCAATAGACCCCTTCAGAGACGTTGAAGAACAAACAAGAGAGATCATAAAGCTTTTACGTCCGATTTTACCCCTTAAAATGGAACAAGTTTCCGTAGCTGTACGCATACCACCAGAGTATGCAAGTAAAGTTTACGGAACCGTTAAAGGCTTAGGCGTGATAAAACGGGAACAGTGGCAAGCTGACGGGTCGTGGTCCGCAACCGTAGAAATGCCAGCTGGGCTTTACGGGCCCTTCTTGGAAAAATTGGGAAAAATAACTCGAGGTAATCTTGAAGCAAAAAGGGTTTAGATAAGACTTTCATGTTCGAGGTGATGAATAATGCCCCTTTTCTATGAGAAGAGACAGCTTGTAACTCCTGGCGACCTCCTTGCCGAAGACGATTACGTAGCCGGCGATAATACTTACAAAGACGATGGCAAAATCTATGCTAGCCGGGTTGGACTCGTTGATTACGAAGCTCGAAAGGTTCATGTCGTTGCCCTGAAGGCGTTTTACGTTCCTTACGTCGGAGATACTGTTATTGGAAAAGTCGTCGAAGTGACCACAGGCGGCTGGATCGTGGACATCAACGCTCCATATTTTGCGATGCTTCGAGCATCCGACGTCGTAGATCGCCCATTTAAGCCCCAAACAAGCGATTTACCATCCATCTTCGACGTAGGCGATCTAATCATAGCACAGGTAGTTGCCTACGACAGAACCCGCGACCCTCTGTTAACTGTCCGTGAACCCGGTCTTGGAAAGATTATGCGGGGACAACTCGTTGAAATCACCGCTACAAAGATTCCACGGGTTATCGGGAGAAAGGGCTCGATGGTAAGCATGATAAAAAGGGAAACAGGATGTCAAATTACTATTGGCCAAAATGGATTGATTCTTATTAGCGGCAAGACTCCTGAAGATGAACGACTTGCTGTTATGGCTCTTCACAAAATTGAAGAAGAATCGCATACGAGTGGATTGACAGATCGTGTAACTGAAATGCTCAAAAAGGAAAAGGAAGGTGTTGAACATGCCAAAAAGAAAAACTGAAAAGAAGAGATTGAACGTGCTTCAGAAAAAACCTGAAAAATTGATTGACAAAGATGATATGAGGCTAGATGGAAGAAAATTAAATGAGTTAAGACCCGTAAAAATTGAGGTGGGTGTTCTCGGTAACGCTGACGGTTCCGCTTACATCGAACAGGGAAAGAACAAGATTCTCGCCGCGGTCTACGGACCTAAGGAGGTACATCCGAGGCATCTAGCCCAACCAGATCGCGCTGTGCTTCGTTGTCGCTACCACATGGCGCCGTTTTCAGTTGATGAAAGAAAGTCACCAGCCCCATCGAGAAGGGAAGTAGAACTCTCCAAGGTGATTCGAGAAGCTCTAGAGCCATCCATCTTCGTCGAATACTACCCACGAACATCCATTGACATTTTCATCGAGGTCTTACAAGCGGACGGCGGAACGAGATGCGCGGGCATCACTACCGCTTCCCTCGCGTTAGCTGACGCTGGGATTCCCATGCGCGATTTAGTTGCGGCGTGCGCAGCTGGAAAAGTGGATGGCCATCTGGTGCTTGATCTCATGGATGTAGAAGATAAGGCAGGTGAGGCGGATGTGCCTCTAGCCTTGATGCCTAACTTAAACGCTGTAACCTTGCTTCAGATGGATGGAAGTTTAACGATCGAAGAGTTTGAGAAAGCCGTTAACCTCGCCCTCGACGGCTGCAAACAACTATACGCGCTTCAAAAAGAGGCTTTGAAATCAAAGTATGTTGCTGTTAAGGAGGCTGTGGACGAATGACACCCCCACCCATAGTTGTACGAGTCAAGCAAAAAAGAATCGCTGAACTCGTTTCCAGCGGAAAGAGACTAGACGGACGAGGATTAACCGATTATCGTGAAATTCAAGTTGAAGTGGGAATTATTGAACGCGCCGAGGGTTCCGCTCGTGTGCGTCTAGGCAAAACCGAAGTGATGGCTGGAATAAAAATCGAGACCGGCCAGCCTTTTTCAGATGTACCCAACGACGGCGTCCTCACCGTTAACGCTGAACTCGTGCCCTTGGCGTCCCCCACCTTTGAACCGGGACCACCCAACGAGAACGCAGTAGAACTAGCCCGAGTCGTTGACAGAGGCATACGAGAGTCAAAAGCCATTGAACTAGAAAAGCTATGCGTTGAGCCGGGAAAGAAAGTTTTCATAGTTTTCATCGACGTTTACGTTCTCAACCACGACGGAAATCTCATAGACGCCTCAGCTATGGCAGCCCTAGCTGCCTTGCTCAACACAAAGATGTTTAACTATGAACTCGAGGGGGGAGAAATAAAGATAAAGCCAGGCTACACCCCGCTTCCAATCAGAAACCACCCGATAGCCGTTACTTTCGCCAAGATAAATGACAAGCTTATACTGGACCCCTGGCTTGAGGAAGAACAAGTCATGGACGCTAGACTCACGATGACTCTGGATAAAGACGGAAAAATTTGCGCCATACAAAAAGGTGGCTATGGTTACCTTACTACACAACAAATCTTGGAAGCCGCTAAGATAGCCCGAGAAAAGACTGAAGAGTTACGGAAAATCTTGGTGAAAGGCTGATGGTTCGCAGAAGAAAAACAAAGAAGGTTGGTATGACAAGAGGACTCGGAGCACGCTACGGCTCAACAGTGAGAAAACGCTACATCAAGGTCCTTTCGGAGACAAAGAGAGTCCACAAATGTCCCCAATGCGGCTCTGAGTCAATTCGACGAGAAAGCGTGGGCGTTTGGAATTGCAGAAAATGTGGCCTCACCTTCACGGGCGGCGCATACACCCCAGTCACGAAACTTGGGGTTGTGGCTAAACGCGCGGTAAAGAGTTTACCTGCTCCAGAAGCTTGAGTAGAAGAGAAAAGTGAAAGTTTCACAGTTTATGCACGCGCTCCTGAAACGGTGGATAGATAAGTGATACTGTTAACCACCTCCCGGAGGCCAACGAGAAGAATAAGGACACTTTGTCACGATTTCGTCCGCTCCGTTCCAAACATTGTCCGAATCAACCGAGGCAAACTGAATCTAGATGGGATAGCTGAGAGGGCTGTTGAACTAAACGCGAACCGAATAGTTGTCATTGACCGATGGAAAGCAGGACCTGGAAAAATCAAGCTTTTTCGGATAGAACAAACTGGCTTAATTTCGGTTCCTCCGTTAATGTATGTCGCTGGCGTTAGGCTTCGAAGAGAATTTGAGGCGAAGACAAAGCAGGTTCGATCCCTCGTGGTGACCACGGAGCCGGAAAATCCTACCGAAACCATAAGAATCACAGAGCAGTTGTCAGATTTCTTCAATTTACCAAGGTTGCCAATAGATGAAGCCGCCACAAAGTATCAGGCTTCGATGCACGTTTCACTTGACGCTTCACAGTGCACCCAAATCACGTTTATGTTCATTCCACAAATGGTTGAAATAGGTCCTCGAATTACTCTATCAAAGGTGGTATGGGAAGTCCCCCTATGAAGGCTCAAGCTATCATCCGCCTAAATTTCTCATCTGAAAAACAGTTGAAAGTCGTGCTGGAGGCCTTGCAACCAGAAACCAAAACCCCGTCAACCCGCCGTTCTAAAGTTCAGATGAGGGGTGAAGGAAACAGTTTAACACTGAACTTTAAAGCGAGAGACACTTCCGCCCTAAGAGCCGCCATAAACTCTTATCTACGGCAAACCAGTATGGCAATTAACGTCTTGAAGTTAATAGAAGGATACTCGTAGCGTTGTTTACCTTATCCTAACCGAAGAAAAGGGGTGGGTTACGCCCTATATGTTCTAGGGCGTGTTTTCGGTGTTAGGTTTCGGTTTTGATAGCTGGCTTTATTGTCTGCTTTTCATGGGAAGTTTAAACACGTCTAAATGCGTGCGCGCATGCCTTATTGAAAGGCTTTTAGGATGTGTTTGCTTACAACTTGTAAGAGGATGTTTGTGTTGGCTGGATTATTAGATCCCTTGAAAGTGAAGGGACTAACACTTAAAAATCGTATTGTTATGTCTCCCATGCATACTGGTTTCGCTACCACCGAAGGCGCTGTGACGGAGAACCTCGTTACGCATTACGTTCGGCGTTCCAAGGCGCTAGGTCTTCTCATAGTTGAGCATAGTTATGTGTCCCTCGAAGGAAAGCTTAGCGAAAGACAAGTCGGAATATACGACGATAGTTTGGTTTCTGGTTTGGAGAAACTTTCAAGCAGTGTCCATGCCACGGGAACGCCCATTGTTATACAGATCAATCATGCCGGAAGAGTTGTTTGATAACAATGCTAATCGTTTAAACTCTGGCTGAAGAG
>JACUTO010000103.1 GCA_014859755.1 Candidatus Bathyarchaeota archaeon | reverse complement strand
AGATTCTTGCTTCTACATTTCCTACACTTGGTGGCACTGGAAGCGTTTCGAGCTCCACAATCTCGACAGATCTTCATGTAAAGCCTGTGCTTCTGAGCAAGAGTCCTCTTGAAGGGATCCATGATCGGCGTCGCATACATCCTCCATCTGCTGAGCTTAGCTACGTTTCAGATTCAGCCCGCCTAAATATGTTTTTCCTTTCCAAGTCCTTCAGCCAGCAGCCTCGCCACATCGCTAGGTTTTTCAGCCACCTCAATTCCAGCCTTTCTGAAGGCGTCGATCTTGCTTTGAGCGGTTCCGGCTCCACCCGTGATAATGGCGCCGGCGTGACCCATCCTCTTTCCAGGAGGCGCGGTTCTTCCAGCTACAAACGCCACCACAGGCTTAGAGTATCCCGCCTTAGAAACAAAATCCGCAGCCAATTCCTCCAGGTTTCCGCCAATCTCGCCGATCAAGGCAACAGCCTCTGTACTTTTATCCGCCTCAAACATCCTCAAGACTTCGACAAAGCTCAAGCCAACAACCGGATCGCCTCCCAACCCGATGCAAGTCGATTGCCCCAATCCCTTTGCAGAAATTCCAGCAGCGATCTCGTAGGTTAGGGTTCCACTCCTCGACACGACGCCTACGATTCCCGGCTTGAAAACATGCGCCGGCATAACTCCGAGCTTACATTCTCCCGGCGTGATGATTCCAGGCGTGTTGGGACCAATGACGGTGGCGCCATGTTGTTTCGCCCTTGCCGTAACCTCTATAGCATCTTTCACAGGAATGTGCTCGGTGATGATCACTATCGTTTTCAATCCACTCTCTAGAGCTTCAAGGACGGCGGCTACGGCGAAACGGGCAGGAACAAAAATTATGGAGGCGTTGGCACCATGCTTTTTCACAGCTTCTTCCACGGTATTGTAAACCGGAACCCGGTATATCTTAGTTCCACCCTTCCTAGGAGTTACACCCGCAACAATCTGAGTCCCGTAATCAAGCATTAGCTTCGTGTGGAAACTGCCTTGATTTCCCGTTATGCCCTGAACTATGGCTCTGGTGTCTTTGCCAACAAAAAGCCCCAACAGTTAACCTCCAGTTTTTGCAATTTCAACAGCCCTTCTAGCAGCCTCCTCCATGCTGTCTAACACATGAATCCCGGCTTCTGTGAGGATGCGCCTCCCTTCTTCCTCATTGGTTCCCACCAGCCTCACCACCACAGGCTTAAGAAAGCCAACTCGCCTCTTCGCCTCAAGAATTCCCTTAGCAACCTCATCACATCGGGTGATGCCGCCCAAAATGTTGACGAAAACAACTTCGACTCCCGGATCAGAAAAAACGAGGTTAAGAGCCGCAGCCATTACATCAGCTGAGGCGCCTCCGCCAACGTCAAGAAAGTTCGCTGGACTCCCGTCATACAACTGGATCGCGTCTAACGTGGCCATCACCAACCCCGCACCGTTTCCGATCACACCAACGTTTCCCTCTAGCTTCACGTATGCCAACCCCCTTTTCCGAGCCTCCAACTCCAGCGGAGGCAACTCAGTCTCCGCCTCTTCCATCAACCTCTCCCTAAACTCTGGATGCCGATACAAAGCATTGTCGTCTGTTATGAGGCGAGCGTCCGCCGCAACGAACTTTCCTTCAGGCGTTTCAACGAGAGGATTCGTTTCAGCCAGTTCAGCGTCGCAATCCATCGCAACGTTATACAGTTTGAGAAAGGTCGTGGCGAGATTTTGCATTCGACTTCCAGAGTAGCCTAATCTTTTGGCGATTCGACGTGCATGACGGAGATGAAAACCCTGCAGCGGATCTATGAAGACCTTGACTATTTTTTCCGGCGTAGCCGCAGCGACCTCTTCTATCTCTATCCCGCCCTCGGAGGAAGCGATGGCTACGTAACAGCGATTTGAACGATCAACCGTTATGCCAAAGTATAGTTCCTTTTCGATAGGGACCTTTTCTTCCACCAAGACGCTTCGAACCTTGAAACCTTCTATTTCTGTGCTCAACAGTTTCTTCGCCGCAAGCTCAGCTTCTCTCGGTGAGGTTGAGAAAAGTATTCCGCCCGCTTTTCCTCTTCCCGCCGCGAGGACTTGCGCCTTGACGGCGACTGGAGCGTTGATTTTGGTGGCTATTTCCAGAGCGTGTGCTGGAGAAGTGACTAGTTCTCCCCGGGGAGTCGGTATTTCATACTTAGAGAAGATGGTCTTTGCTTCGTGTTCGAAGAGTTTCAAGTGGAGCCACAGGCTATTTTATGGGTTTAATGGCGACATAAGATTTCGTGTCTTGGATTCCCTCCACGAAGGCTAACTTTCGTAGAGCTTCATCAAGTTTTTCCCGCTCCACTATGAGGATAGCATCCATGTCTCCAGCCACTCTGAAAATGCGTTGAACAGGAAATTTCACAATCTTTCTGTATGCTTCTTCCCTTTTGAGGGGAGAAACCTTGATAAAGACGAAGGCAGGATTTGGGGAAACCCCCAACACGTCTAGGCCTTTCTCGGTTACGTCGATGAAGCCTCTGCCTGTTCGAATGTATCCTTCATCTCTGAGCTTGCGTAAGTGCACGTTTAAGGCCTGTCGACTGATCTCAAGCTGTTTCGCCAATTCACTTTGTTTCAGGTGTAGAGTGTAAGTTGTCGTGGGGCTGCCTTGTGCATAAAGCATACGAAGCAGACGAAGCGGTCGCTTGGGTAGGGTGTTCTTACTCACAATATCACGCCCCATTTTAGTTAAAACCCAACTTTACAATAGTAAAGTAGCATTTAAGAAATATTAAAGTCACTACGTAATGCTTTTGGTTGCGGTTCCTCTAGGAATGTCCGATTTTAAATTTCTCCATTATTCAAAAAAGAGTCAAACAAAAGGCGTAAACAGATGTAAAATTGTACTATAGGAAAACACCACAACGTATTTATTTATCCAACAAAAAGCATAGCAAGCTTTAACGGATGGAAAAACGAGGAGCGAGGCGGTGAAATGTCAGAAAGCAACTCTGTGTTGATCGGGAGAAAGCCAGTTATGAACTACGTGCTGGCTTGCATAACCCTCTTTCACGGCGGAGCAAACGAAATAATGGTGAAGGCAAGAGGAAGAGCAATCAGCCGAGCAGTTGACGTTGTGGAAGTGACCAGACGTCGATTCATGCCAGACGTGAAAGTCAAAAAAATTGGCATAGGCACGGATCAGTTGGCACCTTTCGAAGAGGGTGGCTCGCCTACAAACGTGAGCACCATCGAAATCACCTTAGCGAAGTAGACGAAACACGCAACTTTAAAAGGCTCCGCCGCCCCCTCCTTTATTTCAAAGGAGGACACAAAACGGGGTGAAAACGGCATTATGCAATTTCTGCTTGAAAAGCGGAATATTATGTTCAAAGTGTCAGGGGAAACTTAAGTCAGGAGAGGTGAGTGAGGCAGACTTTGAGATCGCCCGCTTACTTTTGTCTTTAGAAGAAAAGTACCCTTCTCTTCAAGACGTGTATTTTCACAAGGCTATAGAGGCGAACGGCCTTTTAGCAGTAGTTGTCAAAAGAGGCGACGTGCCCCGTTTATTGGGTTATGGCGGAAAAATTCTCAAGGCTCTGGGTGAAAAGACGGGAAAAACGATCCGCGTCTTGGAGCATGGAGTGGACGACAGAAAATTTTTGGAAGACCTCTTTGTACCCCTGAGGATTCTGACGATAAACACGATATGGTTACCTGATGGAACCACGGAGACGAGGGTGATTTTGAGGAGAGGAAGAAGACGGACTCCAAACGTGAAAGCGTTGAAGAAGATCGCTCAAAAGGTCCGTGGAATAACCCTCAGAGTTGAGTTTTCTAGGTGATAGACGGGTTTCCTATGAAAATCGACAAGCTAGGAGACTGGCGCAGAACCCATTATTCTACCGATGTAAAGCCTGAACTGGATGGAAAGGAAGTTTTGGTTCTCGGCTGGGTTCAGGACATTCGGGACTTAGGGGGCATACGATTTGTTATTCTGCAGGACAAAAATGGAACAGCGCAAATTACCATCCCCCGAGACGAAGCTAACAGCAGGGTGTTGAAGAAAGCTGACTCGTTGCAGAGACAATACAGCATCGGCGTGAAGGGGGTAGTTAGGAAAATGGAAAAGGCTCCCGGAGGTGCTGAAATTGTTCCCAGCGAAATTCGAATATTGGGAGTAGCGAAACAGCCTCTGCCCCTAGACATAACGGGTCGAACTCCTGCGGAAATCGACGTGCGACTCGATGCGCGTGTTCTTGATCTGCGTCGAGAAGAAAATCGAGCTATCTTCAGGATTCAACACGTCGCCCTAGAAGCGACGCGAAGTTTCTTGTCTAAACGGGGCTTCATGGAGGTGTATACGCCGAGGATCATAGTTTCCGCCACCGAGGGGGGTGCTGCCCTTTTCCCCGTGGCGTATTTTAAGCGGGAGGCTTTTTTGGCGCAGAGTCCCCAGTTGTATAAAGAGCAGTTAGTCTTGGATTTTGAGAAGGTTTTTGAGATAGGTCCCTTTTTCAGGGCCGAGGAGTCGCATACTCGCCGCCACCTGAGCGAATTCATTTCCGTAGACATTGAGGAGGCTTTTGCAACTGCCGACGACGTGATGAAGGTTCTTGAAGAACTTATACGTCAGGTATGCAAGGACGTGGAAAAAAACTGTGGAAGAGAGCTGAAGGTTCTGAAGCACAAGATTGACGTGCCGGAGACGCCTTTCAAGCGTTTCACCTATGATGAGGTTCTTGAAGAGTTGAAGGGGGAGGGAATAGATGTTCCGTGGGGTGAAGACGTTCCTACTCCAGCCTTTAGGACTCTGGGAAAACTTCATCCCTACTATTACTTCCTGACAGACTGGCCGACCAAATCCAAGGCTTTTTACATAAAGCCGCGAGACGACAACCCAGATTTATGCGAGGGTTTCGATTTGATGTGGCGTTGGATAGAGCTTGCCTCCGGAGGAACCCGCATCCACTCTAAGAGGCTTTTGATTAAGAGGTTGACTGAACAGGGTCTGCGCCCTGAATCCTTCAAATCCCACCTGCAAGCCTTCGATTACGGTATGCCTCCCCACGCGGGCTGGGCCATAGGCTTGGCGAGACTGGTTATGGCGCTCACTGGAAAGCGAAACATACGGGAGGTTGTGCTCTTTCCGAGAGACCGCTTCAGGCTCACGCCCTAATCTGTTTTCTCTAGAGTGCAGAGTTAAAGTCTTAGCAAAAAATACACTGACTGGCAATATTTTTTGATGTCTTTCATTCTTTCTTCTTCGTTGTCGCTTGTATCTATCTTGATTTAAACCACGGGGAAGGACGTGAGCAAAAAGAAGCTTTGGTGTGCACTTACGAGTAGACCAGCTGAAATGTTTGAAAAATGTTCAGAATCCTTCAGAGTGGATAGGGAAAGCAGCAGATGAAAAGCGAAAGCGCGAAGGAAAAGGGAAAAAGTAAATCTGAACGACTTCACAAGATGAGAAAAGTAAAATTTGCTTGAGTCCCATCACTTTTTCCTTTGCTTTTTCTTTTCGGTCTGCTTCCACGACCTCGCTTCTATGAAACGTTTAACCCCCTGCGACCGGTGGAAATATCGCTACCTCGTCACCGTCTTTTATCT
>JACUTO010000102.1 GCA_014859755.1 Candidatus Bathyarchaeota archaeon | reverse complement strand
GACCTAACATGGCAGATATGGCGATTGCAATGACCAAACCTGGAAATGCGTAAATAGCATCTATCACTAGGGAACATGCTCTATCGAAGATGCCCCCAACGTAGGATGAGAAGAGCCCAATAGGAACGCCTATAATAAAGCAGACAAGAACCGAAAGGGTAGAAACTTGAAGCATGAGTGATCCACCGCATAAAATTCTGCTTAGCATATCTTGACCGAGATGGTTTGTGCCCATGGGAAACTGTGAACTGGGGGGATCTCTTATCGGGCCTACACTTGTTTTGATTGGATCATGTGGTGTTATCCAAGGGGCAATGGCTGTCATAATGACCAGCACTGAGACTATTACTATTCCGAGGATCACCATCCATCCTGATGGACCCTTTTTAGTTAGAGAAGTTAATCTAGGTATTAAGCGTGCAATGATGCTTCGTTTGATTTTCAATTTAGTCATTTTGGCTTCCTCTTTACAGTCGTATCCTTGGGTCTAAGTATGCGTACAGAATATCCACCACGAGGCTTACGAACGTAATAAATAAGCCGAACATGACCACGGCGCCTTGAATAGCTGTGTAGTCTCTGAGGCTGATTCTCTGAACTATGTAGCTTCCTAGTCCCGGCCATGAAAACGTGGTCTCTGTGAGTATTGCCCCACCTAAAAGTATGGCGAACTGTAATCCCATCATTGTAAGAACTGGCAAGAAAGCATTCCTCAATGCGTAACCATAGGTTACCGTGCTTTCTTTTAGACCCCTTGCTCTTGCAGCTGTGACAAAATCAAGTCGAAGAGTTTCAAGCATGTTGGTTCTTGTCATTCTGATAAACATGCCTGAAAGAATGATTCCAAGTGTTAAAGAAGGTAGAAGAAGAGTTTTTAATGATTCAAAAAACGTGAATAAGTTTCCTTCAAGAAGACTGTCAACTGTGTATAAGCCAGTTGATATATGCAGTTCTCCTGTACATACGAAATACCATGATGCATAGGCGTAAGCAATCCACGTAGCAAGGAAAACCGTAGCAGAGATTAAGATTTCCTTTAACTTGAACTTCGCATGTTTTATTCGGAGCATGGCAACGTATACAGCGGAAACTATTAAGCCAGCGATAGATGATAACAAGAAATGGTAAAGAAATCCTTGGGAAGGCGGACTCAAATATACAGTGAGACCCGAAGGCGGCTCCACAGAGGGATTGAGGCGTAGACCTGTTGGAAGCCAACGGAGGTAGACTCCGAAGATTAATTGAAAGATTATGCCTAAGAAGAAGACTGGAATGGCATAGGTGACTGTTCCGAACCCTCTTATCAGGTGATCTAGGACGGAGTTGTATGATTTAGATGATATCGCGCCAAGCAGTATTCCTAAAATGGATGCTATTATCATGGAGTAAATGGCAAGTTCAAGCGTCGCTGGAAACGCAGAGAATATTTGGCCCCCAACTTCTTCGTATGTTTGCATTGATTTCCCTAAGTTAGGGTATCCGTTCTCCAATAAGTACCCGATATCCACAATACCGCCAAGGTACTCTATGTATTGTGTCCATAATGGCTTATCCATCCCCAAGATATGTCTCATCCTCTCCATCTGCTCAGGGTCAGCCCTCTTTTCAAAACGAAGTGCAACGGGGTCGCCTGGAAGAACACGCATGACTAAGAAAACCATAGAAAGCAGCAACAGCAGTGTAGGTATTGTGAGCATTATTCTCGTGACGACGTATGAGCGGAGACCCATGACTTACACTCTACTCTATATTATGACTTACGATTTGTACAAAATAGAAAAAGGGGAGATAAGGTTTACTATTCTCCGATATATATCAGCCAGTATCGCATGTCTTGTGTGATGTCTAGGTATATGCCGTAAATTTTTGGGTGTGTTACAGCCCAAGCGCTGCTTACGTATAGTGGGACGACTGAGCATTGTTCCGCAGCTATTTCGTCTATTTGAGCGTAAAGTTCTTCTCTGAGGGTTGTGTTTGTTGTGGCGCGTGCTTGATCATATAATGCTTCCTGAGTTGCATTGTGGTAGTTAGTGTGAAGCCATGAAGCCCAGTAGAGAAAAGCGTAGTCGTCTGGGTCAACGTAATCTGGATACCAACCGTATACGTAAGCGTCCATTATCTCGCTATCCCTGTTCTGCTTGTAAGTGGCCCAGTCTGCGGATTTCAGCGTTACCGCTATGACGCCGCTGGCTTCAAGCGCTTCTTTGTAGATGATAGCTTGGTCAGCGCTTGAGGGATAGTGCCCTGAAGATTCATACCACAAGTCAAATGCCAGTTTATTAGTCGCGTTATATCCTGCCTCGGCAAGTAAGCTTTGGGTGAGTGCGTAGTTCGCGTCTCCAAGCTTCTGGAACTCTTCAGTATGACCCAACATGCCTGGAGGTATTATGCTATACAAAGGTTGCGACAGATTAAGGAACACCGTGTCGCAAACAGCTGACCTGTCTAAAGCAGCCGCAACCGCCCGCCTTACTCTCGCATCATCAAATGGTGCACGTTTTGTCTGGAAGCATAAGTATTGAATGAAGGCGCCCTTACCCCACCAGACTTTAACACTGGGGTTATCCTTCAAGTCAAGCACGTCAGTTGGGCTAATATGTCTGAACGCCATGTCTACGTCACCTGCTTCCACAGCCAACCGGAGCGATGAGGAATCATTGCAGAACTTGAAGATTACATGTTTTGTCTTCGGGTATCCGCTTGTAAGATTCCAGTAGTTAGGATTAGCGTCTAATTTAATCTCTACATCCCTTCCAGCCACCCGCTCCCATTTTGACAGAATGTAGGGGCCAATAAATGCAACTGGAGTGCTTGCCCGAGGATCTCCTGCAGTGTAGTTTACCTTTGCCATGGGAGCATAATTTGGATTAACAAGGGAGGAGGCCCTGCACGCCAGGATGCTTAGGAATGGGCTGAACGGCAAGTTAAGGTAGAACCTAACTTTGTACGTGTCGAGGATTTCTATGCGGTTTATGATGGCGTCATAACCTAAGCCTGCTGGCGCACCTTCAGGAATACTCGGTATAAGCGCTATAGCCCTATCAAAACTATACTTGACATGTGTTGCGTTAAACTCTGCTCCGTCGGGAAACGTTACACCTTCTCTCAGATTGAAGTCCCAAATGGTCAAGTCTTCGCTGACGTTCCAGCTTACCGCCAATTCTGGGACAAAATCGGCTCCCGTTGTTGAACCGGGCTTAACGCTGACGAGGGTGCCAGCTATCTGCTGCAGTATACACCATCCGAAATAGTCATACGCTTGAGCAGGATCAAGAGTCTGCTCAATAGAATCCGTTGTGCCAACTCTTATCGGCAGTTCCTGCCCTGCTCCGACTGGTTGAATGTTAGACGTTAATGTTAATGTTCCAGTTAACAGCAACACCAGAAATATCCCGAAAACCGATTTTTTCTTCACATTTTAGCCTTCTTCTTTCTCCATTAGCACTATAAATATTATGCTTCCACGAATTTAGCGTTTATGGAGAAAAATTCTATAACAAACTACATGCCGTGTGCGTGCATGCTTCCACGCTTAACAGTCTTTTGTTTATCGTCCGCCGCTGAGCCAAGCAAACATGAACGAGATCACTGAAGCCTTAATGGTTGAATGGAATGAAAACGTGAAGCGGCTTAAAGCTGAACAGAAAAGAGGGTTTGAAACAGCTCAGAAAAAGAAGGAAGGCAAGCAGCAAAGTTAAGAAGCGCGGTTCGCGCGCGCTCTAAAATCGTTAGCGAAATTAAGTATAGGATTAATCGTGTACATATCCTCTTGCGATAAGCTCAAATTAACAAACACACTTTTGTTGTCTTAGGCAGCGCGTTTGGAAAAGGAAACTTATGAGTGGAAAAAAGCGAATAATATTTCACGTGGACATGGATCATTTTTTCACGGCGGTTGAGGAAAGAGACTGCCCCGAGTTTAAGGGTAAACCAGTTGTCGTGGGAGCTGATCCTAAAGAAGGAAAGGGAAGGGGAGTTGTCAGCACATACATATAATTTTAAATAACTAGGAAATTAATAATAAGACTTATGAAATGGGCGAATAAAGAAATAGAAATACTAAAAGAACATTACCCCACAACTGCCAAGCATGATTTGATTGAAATATTTAGAAAAATAAATAGAAACAGAACGTGGTTATCTATTTTTAAAAAAGCCAATAAATTAGGTTTAAAGAAAATTACACATAAAGAAGCGATTGATAAAATTCTTAGAGAAAAGTATAGTAATACTGCTCTTGAAGTTTTAATAAAAGAGGTTCAAAAATATCTACCACATATAACAAAAAAAGCTCTCATTATGAGAGCCAATCGTTTGGGGCTTAACAGAAGAAAATACGCTGCAAAAATGCAACAAAAGAAAATAAAAATTCCTCAACCATCAAGGGAATTAGCTTGGTTTCTTGGCGTATTAGCAGGTGATGGATACGTTAGTTCTCTTAGAGATAAGTCCAAGACTTACAAGGCATCGCTAACGGTTGTATCTGAAGAATTTGTGAATCAATTTTCGAAAATTGGAAAAGTACTATTTGGAATACAACCCTGCCTAAGAAAGTATAATAAATACAAACTAAAGGGAGTTTGGAGAAAATATTATGAATGTACTTTTATCAGTAAGGCAATGGTTAATTTTCTGGGAGACTGGAGAGAAAATGCTTGGTTCGAAACTCTTACCAATAGATTTAATTGGATCTGGGATGACAAAAGTGACATTTCCGCCTTCTTAGGCGGATTTTTTGATTCGGATGGGTCAATAATTTACAACAAAGAAAAGTACGTGAGAAGGGCTAGTTTTGCAATTTTAAACAAAAATGCTCAGACCACCATTAAAAAGATGTTAGAAGGGTTAGGGATAAAATGCCATGTCTACTGGAAAGGTATTCAGATCGATGGTAAAGAAAGTGTGAAAAAATTTACTATGCACATTGAAAGTTGCATCCCAAGAAAGAAGAGGTTGCTAAACTTAGTAAGGCTGGAATCATGAAAAACAAAATCATCATGCATGTAGATATGGACGCCTTCTTTGCCGCGGTAGAGGAAAGGGAACATCCTGAGTTTAAGGGAATGCCGATAGTTGTTGGGGCTGATCCTAAAGAAGGAAGAGGCAGGGGAGTAGTTAGCAGCGCTTCTTATGAGGCGAGAGAATTTGGTGTTAGGTCCGGCATGCCTATCTCTAGGGCTTGGAAGCTTTGTCCAGAGGCTGTTTACCTGCCGGTTAACTATCAATCTTATGTGAAGGTTTCAAACGAAATCATGGGCGTACTGCGTAAACACGCGGATAAGTTCGAGCGGTGGGGCATAGACGAAGCCTTTCTCGACGTAACCTCAAAGGTGAAAGATTACGGGGAAGCTGAAGCCCTGGCAGGTCGAATAAAAAACGAGATTTTCAAGAAGGAAAGGCTTACGTGCTCCGTGGGCATAGGTCCAAACAAGCTCGTTGCTAAGATGGCGAGCGACTTCCAGAAGCCTGACGGCTTAACGATTGTCAAAGAGGAGGATGCGGAACGCTTTCTTTCTCCTCTACCCGTGCGCAAGCTCTTGTGGGTTGGGCGGAAGACCGAGCAGAAACTGAGGAGAATTGGAATAA
>JACUTO010000101.1 GCA_014859755.1 Candidatus Bathyarchaeota archaeon | reverse complement strand
TTCTGGCATGGTGTGGGACAAAATAAAGACGAAGGAGAAAATCAATTTTGAAGACGTAGTCTACGATTTTACGGTAAATTTTAAGGACCATAACTTCATCGCTAACGGATTTGTGGTCTCAAACTGTGGCGTACGTCTGTTAACGACAAACTTTTCGGAAGAGGATGTGAGACCGAAGCTTGTTCAACTCGTAGACACGTTTTTCAAGAATGTTCCGTGCGGACTCGGAAGTCGTCGGAAGGACTTCAGAGTTACGGTACATGAGCTGGAAAGATTGCTCACGGAAGGCGTTCAGTGGGCTGTTGACCGGGGATTGGGGTGGCCTGAAGATCCTAAACACCACGAAGAACAAGGATGCATGGAAAACGCGAATCCGGACAAGGTTTCAACGAGAGCCAAAAACAGGGGGTTAACGCAGGTCGGCACCTTAGGTTCGGGAAATCATTTTCTGGAGATCCAAAAAGTGGATAAAATATACGAAGCTAAAACGGCTAAGGTCTTCGGAATCGAGCATGAAGGGCAAGTGACGGTTATGATTCACTGCGGCTCCAGGGGGTTCGGCCACCAAGTGTGCTCGGACTATCTTCGCTTCATGGAAGGGTCGGTTCGTAAGTATAACATAGCGTTGCCAGATCGTGAGCTTGCGTGTGCGCCGGGAAACAGCAAAGAGGCGGAAGACTATTATCAGGCGATGGCGTGCGCCGTTAACTACGCGTTCGTGAATCGCCAAACGATAATGCACTGGGTTAGACAGAGCTTCCAGCAGGTGTTTAAAGAGGACCCGGGAAAGTTCGGACTGAACCTCGTATATGATGTTGCGCATAACATAGCTAAGATAGAGACTCACGAGGTTGACGGCGGGCGGAGAAAGGTTTGGATTCACAGAAAAGGAGCAACACGGGCCTTTCCGCCGGGGCGTCCGGAAGTTCCGGCTGACTATAGAGCCGTGGGGCAGCCTGTGCTGATTCCTGGGAGTATGGGAACAAGTTCATGGTTGCTCGTGGGCACCGAAAAAGCCATGCACATCACCTTCGGGTCGACCGCTCACGGAGCTGGAAGGATGATGAGTCGAACCGCCGCCAAAAGAAGGTTCTGGGGCGGAGACATAAAGAAGGCTTTGGAGAAGCGTGGGATCTCTGTTAGGGCTGCGAGCGCCGTCGTTTTGGCTGAGGAGGCTGATCCAGCCTACAAGGACGTGGACAGGGTTGCG
Organism: Candidatus Bathyarchaeota archaeon; assembly: GCA_014859755.1. Taxonomy (GTDB): domain Archaea; phylum Thermoproteota; class Bathyarchaeia; order Bathyarchaeales; family Bathyarchaeaceae; genus Kmv02. The sequence goes on along the minus strand of JACUTO010000101.1, from coordinate 4,388 downwards.
GAGGTAAGCGATAAATTAGGAATCGCCACCAAAGTTGCCAGATTGGTTCCTTTGGCTGTGGTGAAAGGCTGATTCGCTCAGTTGCTGCGTAAGAATAGATAAGCGTTGTTTAAGCCGACTTTCGGCGGAATCGATTTCGCTTCCAGTTTGCTCATTGTTCAGCGTTCAGCCTACCTTAAGCTCAGCTGTGCGATAGAAAAACAGTTTTTGCGTGAAGTTTTAACCAATACGACCTACCCCCTATAGTTTTTTTTATGTATCACCGTTATTTGGCTCCAAATATGTCAATCTCACTAAACCTCTAAGCCTGTTGTCTGCCAGGAGGACGTTTGCTGGAGCCTTTAAGGATGATTTTCAAAAGCCATAGCCTATCCTGTAGCATTCCCGTCGATTCGGCTCCACCAGCCGTCAGCCTCGTCGTTTCTAAGGGAGAATACAATCCGTCCTTACGCACTTAACTGTTTATGGAATACGTGTACATGGCGACGAAAGTTGGATGGGCCTGTGGCGTCTGTCCAAAATGTGGCAAGACTATTTTCAGGAAAGACCGGCAGATATCGCGGTTTGTTCGTGTTGGGAGTATTGTCCGCAAGACCATGGTAATGGTCCATATGGCACAAAAATGGAGCCTTACGCATCTGACTTGATTCCAAATACGTATGGATCCATAGAAGTTGTAAGCGGCGCAGCCTGGGGAGACCTCGAACATCCAATGCAAATCATACGCCGATGCCCAATATGCAACTATCACTCAGCAGCCAAGTCACAGGAAGTAAGATTGTCATGAAGGACCCTGAGAGAGACCAACTCCGCAAAGCCATTCTTCAATTCATCAAAAAAGGCTATGTGCACTACACCGACATTGAAAAGAAAACGGTAGCAACATACCTACGATTCGCAACATCAAACACGTTCAGAAAGCAGTTTCACGGCTATCTGCTTCCAAACGGCTACGTACAGCGCGTCAGCAGAGGCATCTACAAAATCACGCCAAAAGGAGAAAAACTCTTAGAAATCTTGAATTAGGCTTTTCTAAAAATCTATAAGATAAAAGGTCGTTAAGGTAGTGCGTAGAGGTTGAAAGAGTAATGCTGCTTAACTTGGAGGAATTTAAAGACAGATTTCGATCATTCAGGAAAATCGATTACAAAACCTATCCTTACTGCTTTGGTCAATTTTGGAAATGGAAGGTTAGAACAGAAACCGAAAGTGTGCATATTCTTGATGCAGAGCATATAGGACAAGCGTACAAGAAGCTAAGTGAGACTCTCAAGATATGGCAATGGCACCGTCCGGACAAGTTCTCTAAGTTAGGTAAAAAACTAAAGGATGCACTTGAAAAAATGCGTGATCCCTACAATCAGATTAGAGGCTACAGCTTATTAGAATTTAGCGAAATCCCAAAAAAAACATTGGAATCAATTTGGCATGAACTCGGTCCTGTTAAAACAGCTGAAGGAAAGAATCCCGGCGGATATTATTTAGTTATGGCAACGACAAAACCACTAATGTTTCTATGGGGACAAACACTCGCCTTTGATTCAATAGTAAGAGGACGGTTGCGAAAGCTCGATATCCATGGATTACGTGATGATAGATGGGATTTTGAAACATGGAAAAACGTTATGGCGACATTTCAGGAAAGTTTGAAGCAACAACCCGAGGTTGTGAATCTCTTTAAAGAAGTGTCGCGAAATGAATATGGAACTGACTCTATTATTCCTTATGGACAATTCTTAGATCTTTATTATTGGTGCCCACGACCAATTTTCATTGAATAATAATTCCAACGACAACACACCGCGGGTGTCAGCGCGCGCATGTTTCATGCTTCTTTCAAAGGGCGTGCCGCCATAGCCATTACGTTATAGATTGCTGGTAGAGTTGTCTTCGGATTTGGATCTAATTTTTCAAGGGGGATTTTGGGGAACTTCCCTTCCCACTCTCTAATCTCGTTTGCCATTGTTGAAAGTATGTCTTGATATTTAGTAGTCTTGAAGACGCTTTTCCACTCTAAGTTGTCAACTGGAAGGGCAATCTCTGGAAGGACCGCAAATAGGACTTTGCTGGCTCCTACACGACTTACCCTACCAGTTTTGACTTTAACCCCAAGCAGTTTTTCAAAAAGTTCAGCGCCTTTTTTAATGACATGATTCCGCGATTTTGGCGAAAGATCAACTAGGACTCTGCTGCGTCTTCCAGAAGCCTTCTGCTTCAGGTATTTCTTCAGGTTCCGTAGTTCGTCTTCCACTTTTTCCCAACAATTATTGATCACTTTATTAGGATCACACGGGCGGTCCTTTTCGTCTATTCTGACCCCTCGGAAAGCACCTGCACGAGTCATTTTGAAAGAAGGCATCAACTTGGCAATGTTATATTCAAAAACTTTGAAATCCAATCTTGGCGTCTCAGATTTTTCTATTATTGTTCCTACAACTTCGCTATAGCTTTTAGAAAATGCGCCTATAAATCGCTCAATGCAACGAGGGGCTATTGGATCACCATTTTCATAAAAGAGAATTTTGAAAACTTTCTGCATACTCTATCATCCCTATGGCGTGAGATTCTATAATATAACATTTCTCCTTAAATAATTAATAATGCAGCTTGGAATGAAATAAATGTAGGAGTGGCCACTGTATAGACAAGAATAATAGCAAGAAGCCAACTTTGGGGGGAGATAATTGAGTTCAGAATCGAGGGCACGGGTAATAGATAGGATATCCAAGATTGTCGGTTTCAAACCCAGAGAGGAAGATTTGCCGCCCAAACTTCGTAAAGAAATTGGTCAGATCGCCAAGAAAGAAGAACATTATAATTGGTTGGTCAATCTTATAAACAAAAGCGAAAAGGACAAAATTCTTTGGCTTTCTTACACGATTTGCATAAGTATAATTGGGTTAACATTGTTCCTCTCTGCGGTTTTTCCCCAAACCACACATCCCTTTCTCCCAAATTTTCTTTGGATTGGACCAGTCTTCCTAGTTTTTGCCTTCATAGTTTTCAGGTTTTTCTTTCTGAAATATAGAACCCGAGCAAACCAAAAGCGAGTGGAAGCGATTGATTTTCGTATCGACCTGGACAAAGAAATAAAACAACTGTCAAAAGCTGTATACAATGAACTGTCCTCACTACATGAGGCTAAAGTGAGACCTACAGTTAGGCATATAGTGATAGATTTTGCACGTATCATACAGGCTGCCAGAGGAAAAGGTATTGTTCTTACCAGCATCGAATGTCCTCATTGCAATGGTGTGGTTGAGATTCCGCCAACGGGTGAATATTTTAAGTGTCAACATTGTGGCAAGACAATTCATGCAACAAAAATCTTCGACAAATTGAAGGACCTATTGGGTCTCTCATAAAAACTTAGATTCCAATACTATTCTCATTGAATACCAACATCAAGCAAGATGAAGTAAACACCTGCGTGCGTATGGTTTTTTGGACACGGTTAAATTAACATGGTTTTTTCAGCCAAAATTCCTTAAATCTGGCTCTTTACGCTTTTTCCTTTGGGGCCAGAGCCAGCAATGGCAAGCGTAACCGTTGATGATGTCCGCGATGTAATTAATGTTAGCTCAGCTGAAATTCCAGACGCCAAAGCAGCTAAGATGATTAAGCGTGCTGAGGTTACGCTTGAATTAGAAACTGACGAAGAAATAGACTACAGCAATTGCACTGATGCAGAGAAAGAGTTTATCACGGTTCTCGCCGCTATCTATGCAGTTTGTTATCTTACGGGCGGGTCTGCTGTTGGACTGAGCTTCTCCGTGGGAGATCAAAACGTAAGCGTGCTGAGCAAGGTTCCTCCACTTGAAGTTTTGCAGGCTGAGCTTGAACGCGTCTTGAACGGCATCAAAGGCGTCTATTTAGGGAGAGTGTAATCATAGTATGGCATGCGGTGTCCCCTATGCGGATTTCCCTTCGCAAGGTGCTAATTCTCGCGATTGTCTTAGTCTTCTTAACAGCTTCTCTTCTCACATTCACTAACGTACCGCTCAATCGTTTCAACGTCTATTCTGTAAATGTAGACTCAAGCATTTACATCTGGCTTTCCTTATGATTTCAAGCCTGTCTTTTGTGGCTCTTATGCTTCACACAGCGTTTTACGTAGAAACGCTTTATAAACGATGTTAGACGTTCCTAAATAGTTGTTAGTGGTTCAGGTGCCGATCAAAGAGGAATGCGGGATATGCGGCAGAGTCTTTCCGTACAGCTATCTCAGACGATGCCAGAGATGTGGACGCTTGTTCTGCAGAGACTGCATGGTGCCAGATGTTTCAACGGGTGACCCTACAAAAATGCTTTGCCTGAATTGTGCAAGGAGAACTGTTTCACCACGTTCCTTTAGCAAATATGAGAAGCTTAAACGCTACTTGAAATAT